>NZ_CVTX01000145.1:3957-214461 GCF_900005715.1 Pseudomonas sp. 34 E 7 | reverse complement strand
CGAAAACTACTTAACTCATTGTTTACCAAGGAGTTTTCCGTTTCGACTGCGCCGGAAGTGGGGCGAATTATAGGCGCACAGAATCTGCCGTCAACGACTAATTTCGTTTTCTTATCAAATAGTTAGGATTGATCAGAAAACGACCGACGCCCCCTCTATATAGAAGAGATACCTCAGATAACGCCAGCCTCTCTTAAAGCAGCCACGTTCGACGGCGCCAGCCCCAGCACACTTTGCAGCACTTGAACCGTATGCTCACCCAACAGCGGAGGCGCATTACGATATTCCACGGGCGTCTTGGAAAGCCGGATGGGACTGGCAACCTGAGGCACCATCCCCGCCAACGCGTGAGGCAACTCTATGGCCAGCCCGCGCGCCTTGACCTGCGGATCGGCGAACATCTGCGCCAGATCATTGATCGGCCCACACGGCACACCTACCTTCTCCAGCTGCGATACCCACTCTGCCGTAGTCTTGAACACGGTCGCCTGCCGAATCAGTGGAACCAGCACCGCACGATTGGCAACTCGCATCTTATTCGTAGAGAACCGCGGATCATCCGCCCACTGGGGTTGCCCGGCCACCTCGGCGAACTTGCGAAACTGCCCGTCGTTACCCACGGTCAGGATGAAATCACCATCAGCCGTAGGAAAGTCCTGATAAGGCACGATGTTCGGATGCGCATTGCCCAAGCGCTTTGGCGAAACTCCGGTGGTCAGGTAGTTCATCGCCTGGTTAGCCAGGCAAGCTACCTGCACATCCAGCAGCGCCATATCAATATGCTGCCCACCGCCGTCGTGATCCCGGTGAGCAAGCGCCGCCAGGATGGCTACGGTCGAATAAAGCCCGGTGAGAATATCGGTCAATGCCACCCCAACCTTCACCGGCCCCGCGCCCTCATCCCCCTCAGGACGACCGGTGAGACTCATCAACCCACCCAGCCCTTGAATCATGAAGTCATAGCCGGCACGGGTTGCATAAGGGCCGGTCTGGCCAAAGCCGGTAATCGAGCAATAGATCAACTCCGGATTGATCGCCTTGAGCGACTCATAATCCAGACCATAAGCCGCCAGGCCACCCACCTTGAAGTTCTCGATTAGAATGTCCGACTTGGCAGCCAGGTCACGCACCAGCTTCTGCCCCTCAGGCTTGGTGAAGTCGATGGTCACCGACGCCTTGTTCCGGTTGGCGGACAGGTAGTACGCGGCCTCACTGGTGTTCTCACCATCAGCATCCTTGAGAAAAGGCGGCCCCCAGGCGCGCGTGTCGTCACCATTGCCCGGCCTTTCGACCTTGATCACCTCGGCCCCAAGGTCCGCGAGTATCTGCCCGGACCAAGGGCCCGCCAGTACTCGCGATAAATCCAGTACACGCAGATGCGAAAGCGCGCCCATGTCCGTGCTCCTATTAATAGAAGGCCTGAAGACCGGTTTGCGCGCGCCCCAGGATCAAGGCATGCACGTCATGCGTACCTTCATAGGTGTTGACCACTTCCAGGTTGACCAGATGACGCGCCACCCCGAACTCGTCGGAGATGCCGTTGCCGCCCAGCATGTCCCGGGCCATGCGCGCGATATCCAGAGACTTACCACATGAGTTGCGCTTCATGATCGAAGTAATCTCAACCGCCGCCGTTCCCTCATCCTTCATCCGCCCCAGGCGCAGACAACCTTGCAGCGCCAACGTGATCTCGGTCTGCATGTCGGCCAGCTTCTTCTGGATCAACTGCGTCGCCGCCAACGGGCGACCAAACTGATGACGATCAAGGGTGTACTGGCGCGCGGTATGCCAGCAGAACTCCGCAGCCCCCAGCGCGCCCCAGGAGATGCCGTATCGCGCCGAATTCAGGCAAGTAAAAGGACCTTTCAAGCCACGCACGTCCGGAAAGATGTTCTCTTCGGGCACAAACACGTTGTCCATGACAATTTCGCCCGTAATGGACGACCGCAAACCGACCTTGCCGTGAATCGCCGGAGCACTCAGGCCTTTCCAGCCCTTCTCCAGTACAAAACCGCGGATGTCGCCGGCGTCGTCCTTGCCCCACACCACAAACACGTCGGCGATCGGGCTGTTGGTGATCCACATCTTCGCGCCAGTCAGGCTGTAGCCGCCTTCCACTTTGCGCGCACGGGTAATCATCGCGCCTGGATCAGAACCGTGGTTGGGCTCGGTGAGACCGAAGCAGCCGATCCATTCGCCGGAGGCCAGTTTCGGCAGGTACTTTTGCTTTTGCGCTTCGGTGCCGAATTCATTGATCGGCACCATGACCAATGAGGACTGCACACTCATCATCGAGCGATAACCGGAATCGACACGCTCGACTTCACGGGCAATCAACCCATAGCTGACGTAGTTCAAGCCACTGCCACCGTATTGCTCGGGAATCATGGCCCCCAGCAAGCCGGTTTCGCCCATCTCGCGGAAGATCGCGGGGTCGGTCTTTTCATGACGGAAAGCTTCAAGCACACGGGGCGCCAACTTGTCCCGAGCAAACTGCTCGGCACTGTCGCGCACCATGCGCTCTTCTTCGGTGAGCTGTTGATCCAGCAGCAGCGGATCGATCCAGTTGAAGCTTGCCTTGCCAGCCATGAATAAGTCCTCACGAAAAGAATCAAAACGTCGTGCAGGCAGACTAGGCCGGGGCGACGCCGAGGGCAAACGAGGTTTCTGCATGGGGTTGTGCTAATTTCTCACTTCGTAACGCCTGACAAGGCCAAAAAAGCGCCTTATATGTGAGGACAATGTACATGCGCAGGAAAATCCCCAGCACTACCGCGCTTATCAGTTTCGAAGCAGCCGCCCGCCACGAGAGCTTCACCAAGGCCGCACAGGAGCTTTCCATCACTCAAGGTGCGATCTGCCGACAGATCGCCAGCCTTGAAGAATTTTTGAGTGTCGAACTGTTTCGACGCTCGCGGCGCGGTGTAAAGCTGACGGAGGCGGGGCTGTCTTATAGCCGCAGGGTGGCAACGCAACTGGATGCAGTAGAACGCGACACCCTTTCAGCCATGGGCCAGCAGGGCGCGAATGTCATCGAACTGGCCGTGGTACCGACTTTCGGCACCCAATGGTTGATCCCGCGCCTGAAGGACTTTCAACAGCGGCACCCGGAAGTGACGGTCAACCTGACCAACCGCACGCGCCCCTTCCTGTTTGCCGACACCGAGTTCGACGCTGCGATCTATTTCGGTGATGCCGACTGGTCCGGCACCGAATCCCATAGGCTCATGGGGGAAAACCCCGTCCCCGTGTGCAGCCCACGCTTACTCGGCGACCGCGCGTACTTTACCCCCCAGGAAATGGCCGACCTGCCCCTCTTGCAGCAGACAACGCGCCCTTATGCCTGGCGTCAGTGGTTCAACGCCCAACAGATGAGCGTTCCCCGCGACATGACAGGCCCGCGTTACGAGCTATTCTCAATGTTGTCCCAGGCGGCAATGCATGACATGGGCATTGCGCTGATCCCACCCTTCCTGATCCAGCGAGAGTTGAAAGAGCAGCACCTGGTGATCGCGAGCCACCAAACCCTGCCCAGCGATAAGGCGTATTACCTGATGATTCCGGAACGAAAGGTCAAATCCGCGTCCCTGCATGCGTTCCGCGATTGGCTCATCGAGCAATCTCGGCGCTACAACCCCGACACCCAAGGCCAACCCCCATTTACTGACCTTGTAGTCAACTAAATCAAAGCACTACAGATATACGCGGATGTCGCATTTAAACAGACTGTATCTGTTGAACAAAAAAGGAGCGCAAAGCCATGAATAATAAGGCTTGCAGCGACTATTACGGTTCAATAACCGACTATTCACGCCGACGATTAAAAAACCGCGCGTTACCGCCTACAAGCCTTTAATTGCTTGTATTTAAAGGGGTTATTTCGGCGCATTGCGACAATCAGTCACAGGGTGACTTGTAGTTAATTTTTCGTCACCCGTCATAATCCCTTGAAGGCCGTAAAGTTCGCCTGCAAAATGCCGCGCCCCGCTGTCATTTCAGCGGGATCGTGCTGATCGGCCGCCCCAGTTGCGCCACTCACGGCGCACTGGCCTTTTTACAAAAAGATCAAAAGCAAAAAGATCATGCAGGAGATTTGACGTGCACATTGGTGTTCCTCTCGAAACCCAGACCGGTGAAACGCGGGTGGCTGCCACCCCGGAAACCATCAAGAAGCTGATCGGCCAGGGCCATAAGGTCACTGTACAAAGCGGTGCCGGCATCAAAGCCAGCATCGTCGACAGTGCCTATGAAACGGCAGGCGCAACCATTGGCAGCGCCAGCGATGCGTTTGGCGCCGAACTGATCCTCAAGGTGGTTGCTCCCAGCGACAGCGAACTGGCGCTGATCAAAAGCGGCACCGTATTGGTGGGCATGCTCAACCCGTTCAGCAACGAAACCATCGCCAAGCTCGCAGAGCGCGGCATCACGGCCTTCGCGCTCGAAGCTGCGCCACGCACCTCCCGGGCCCAGAGCCTGGATGTGCTGTCCTCCCAAGCCAATATCGCCGGCTATAAGGCCGTGTTGCTGGCTGCCCACCACTACCCGCGCTTCATGCCGATGTTGATGACCGCCGCAGGCACGGTGAAAGCCGCTCGCGTGTTGATCCTCGGCGCCGGCGTTGCAGGCCTTCAGGCGATTGCCACGGCGAAACGCCTGGGTGCGGTGATCGAAGCGTCTGACGTTCGCCCGGCCGTGAAGGAGCAGATCGAATCCCTCGGTGCCAAGTTCGTTGATGTGCCTTACGAAACCGATGAGGAGCGCGAATGCGCGGTCGGCGTCGGCGGTTACGCACGTCCCATGCCCAGCAGCTGGATGCAGCGCCAGGCCCTGGCGGTGCATGAGCGCGCCAAGCAGGCCGACATCGTCATCACCACGGCGTTAATCCCAGGCCGTAAAGCGCCGACCTTGCTCAGCGCCGAAACCGTCGCGCAGATGAAGCCCGGCTCGGTGGTCATCGACCTCGCGGCAGCCCAGGGCGGCAACTGCCCGCTGACGGTTGCAGATCAAGTCGTGGTGGAAAACGGCGTGATCATCTGCGGCCCGACCAACCTGGCCGGCGCCGTGGCAGCCGATGCCTCGGCCCTGTACGCGCGCAACCTGCTGGACTTTCTGAAACTGGTGTTCACCCAGGAAGGGCAGTTTGAAATCAACCTCGAAGACGACATCGTCGCCGCGTGCCTGATGTGCCGCGACGGCCAAGTCATCCGCAAAAACGCCTAAGCAGGGATTCAGACGATGGAAGAGCTTATCTCCCCCGGTATCTACAACCTGATCATCTTTGTGCTGGCGATTTATGTCGGTTACCACGTGGTCTGGAACGTGACACCCGCGCTGCACACGCCGTTGATGGCCGTAACCAACGCCATTTCGGCAATCGTGATCGTCGGCGCCATGCTCGCCGCCGCCCTCACGGTCACACCGCTGGGCAAGACCATGGGCACCCTGGCTGTGGCCCTGGCGGCGGTCAATGTGTTTGGTGGTTTCCTGGTCACCCGGCGAATGCTTGAGATGTTCAAGAAAAAAGCCCCGAAAGTAAAAGAAGAGGCGCCCAAGTAATGAGCATGAACCTCGTCACGACGCTCTACCTGATTGCGTCGATCTGCTTCATCCAGGCCCTCAAAGGCCTCTCGCACCCGACCACTTCGCGGCGCGGCAACCTGTTCGGCATGCTCGGCATGGCGCTGGCGGTACTCACCACCGTTGGCCTCATCTATAAGCTCGGCGCTGAGCTGGCGACGGCCGGTATCGGCTATGTGATCGTCGGCCTGCTGATCGGCGGCACCGCCGGCTCGGTCATGGCCAAGCGCGTCGAAATGACCAAGATGCCGGAACTGGTCGCGTTCATGCACAGCATGATCGGCCTGGCTGCGGTATTCATCGCCATCGCGGCGGTCGTCGAACCGCAATCGCTGGGTATCGTCAAGCACCTGGGCGACGCCATTCCTGCGGGCAACCGCCTGGAACTGTTCCTGGGTGCCGCCATCGGTGCAATTACCTTCTCCGGTTCGGTGATCGCTTTCGGCAAGCTCTCCGGCAAGTACAAGTTCCGCCTGTTCCAGGGCGCACCGGTGCAGTTCGGCGGCCAGCACAAGCTCAACCTGGTGCTGGGCCTGCTGACGCTGGGCCTGGGCCTGGCCTTCATGTTCACCGGCAACCTCACGGCCTTCGCCGTGATGCTGGCCCTGGCCTTTGTACTGGGCGTGCTGATCATCATCCCCATCGGCGGCGCCGACATGCCGGTGGTTGTCTCGATGCTCAACAGCTACTCCGGCTGGGCAGCGGCAGGGATCGGCTTCTCGCTGAACAACTCGATGCTGATCATCGCCGGCTCCCTGGTGGGCTCCAGCGGCGCGATCCTGTCGTACATCATGTGCAAGGCCATGAACCGCTCCTTCTTCAATGTGCTGCTCGGCGGCTTCGGCAATGCGCCGGACGCCGGTGCTGCGGCAGGTTCCAAGGAAGCACGCCCGGTGAAGTCCGGCTCGGCCGACGATGCGACTTTCCTGCTGACCAACGCCGACACCGTGATCATCGTGCCGGGTTACGGCCTGGCCGTGGCTCGGGCGCAACACGCGCTCAAGGAACTGACCGAGAAGCTGACTCATCGCGGTGTGACGGTAAAGTACGCGATCCACCCTGTGGCGGGCCGTATGCCCGGGCACATGAACGTACTGCTGGCCGAGGCCGAAGTGCCGTACGACCAGGTGTTCGAGATGGAAGACATCAACTCCGAGTTCGGTCAGGCCGACGTGGTACTGGTGCTGGGCGCGAACGACGTGGTCAACCCGGCCGCCAAGAACGATCCGAACTCACCGATCGCCGGCATGCCGATCCTTGAAGCGTTCAAGGCCAAGACCATCATCGTCAACAAGCGCTCGATGGCCAGCGGCTACGCAGGCCTGGACAACGAGTTGTTCTACCTGGACAAGACCATGATGGTCTTCGGTGATGCCAAAAAGGTTATCGAAGATATGGTCAAAGCTGTCGAATAACACTGCGCCAGCGCAGTACCCGAAACCCCGGCCTGAGATAGGCTGGGGTTTTTTCGTTCCCATGCTCTGCGTGGGAATGCAGCCAGGGATGCTCTGCGTCCCGCTGTGCACACTCCGATGAAACCCGACCAAAGGCTCTAAATCGCCACTCGGCATTCGACCATGGTAGCGGGCCGAAACTTTTTGAAATCACTACACTGCCCAACTTGCTTCCGCAGCCTGAGATAACCATTCATGTACCGTGATCGTATCCGCTTGCCTTCGTTGTTGAACAAGGTCATGAGCGCGGCAGACGCCGCTGCACTGATCGAGGACGGCATGACCGTCGGCATGAGCGGCTTCACCCGCGCCGGTGAAGCCAAGGCCGTCCCCCACGCCCTGGCCGAGCGCGCCAAGACGTCCCCGCTGAAAATCACCCTGATGACCGGTGCCAGCCTGGGCAACGACCTGGACAAGCAATTGACCGAAGCCGGCGTGCTGTCACGCCGCATGCCGTTCCAGGTCGATAGCACCTTGCGCAAGGCAATCAACGCCGGCGAAGTGATGTTTATCGATCAGCACCTGTCGGAAACCGTCGAGCAACTGCGCAACAACCAGCTCAAGTTGCCGGACATCGCCGTGATTGAAGCCGTTGCCATCACCGAACAAGGCCATATCGTGCCCACCACCTCGGTGGGCAACTCTGCCAGCTTCGCGATTTTTGCCAAGCAAGTCATCGTCGAGATCAACCTGGCGCACAACCCGAACCTGGAGGGGCTGCACGACATTTATATCCCTTCCTATCGGCCAACTCGCACGCCGATTCCGCTGGTCAAAGTCGACGATCGTATTGGCAGCCCGGCGATTCCCATCCCGCCCGAGAAAATCGTCGCCATTGTGATCACCAACCAGGCCGATTCCGCCTCCACCGTGACGCCACCCGACAGCGACACCCAGGGCATCGCCAACCACCTGATCAACTTTCTGAAACAGGAAGTCGATGCCGGGCGTATGACCAACAAGCTCGGCCCGCTGCAGGCCGGTATCGGCAACATCGCCAACGCAGTGATGTGCGGCTTGATTGACTCGCCGTTCGAAGACTTGACCATGTATTCGGAAGTGCTGCAGGACTCGACGTTCGACCTGATCGACGCGGGCAAGCTGAGCTTCGCCTCCGGCAGCTCGATTACCCTGTCGGAGCGGCGCAATGCCGATGTGTTCGGCAATCTTGCGCACTACAAGGACAAGCTGGTGCTGCGCCCGCAGGAAATCTCCAACCATCCTGAAGTGGTGCGCCGCCTGGGCATCATCGGCATCAATACAGCGCTGGAGTTCGATATCTACGGCAACGTCAATTCCACCCACGTCTGCGGCACGCGGATGATGAACGGTATTGGCGGCTCCGGGGACTTTGCGCGCAATGCGCACCTGGCGATTTTCGTGACCAAGTCGATTGCCAAGGGCGGCGCGATTTCAAGCGTGGTGCCGATGGTCAGCCATGTGGACCATACCGAACATGACGTCGACATCCTGGTGACCGAAGTGGGCCTGGCGGACTTGCGTGGCCTGGCACCCCGCGAGCGTGCCCGCGTGATCATCGACAACTGTGTGCACCCGGCGTATCGCGACGCACTGAACGGCTACTTCGTTGCCGCCTGCGCTATCGGCGGGCATACCCCGCATATCCTGCGCGACGCACTGAGCTGGCACATTAACCTGGAAGAAACCGGGCACATGCTCAAGGCTTGAGGGATATACAACCGGGTTGGTGCCAATACAGTTTCATCGGCCCGGTGTTTGATCGCTATATCTATCAAAAACTGTACTGCTGTACCGGTAATTTCCTACAGAAATATCCCACGACCCTCGTCGAAAAAGCCGATTTCGCACCGTTACGGTGCGCACAGGTACAGTTGCCCCCATTTCGTACCGTACAGCCTCTATAAACAGTTAACTGGCCCCTCACAATACAGGTGAACTGTATCTAGAGAGTCTTGCGTGCGAGGAGGATCATTGGCATCAGTTAAACCACTACCTAATCCCGCCACAAGCGGAAGGATGTCATCATGGAACGTACACTCAGTTCCGAACTGTTCTTCGAAGAAAAAGCTGTTAACACCCAGGCTTCCCTGCCTTTGCGCGTTCTCGCCAACCTGATGTTGTGGCAGCGCCGCATCTCCAGCCGCCACCAATTGGCTCGTCTGGATTCGCGTCTGCTGGCTGATGCCGGTATCAGCGAAGCTCAACGCTACGAAGAGCTGAGCAAGCCGTTCTGGCGCTGATTGGCGCTCGCTGGCCCTGACCCGCCGGGTCCACCGCCAGCACTCTGATTTGTCAAAGCAAAGCCCGCCCCGGGTAACCGGAGGCGGGCTTTGTTGTATCTGGATATGGGAACCGGAAACAGCAGCCCTCTACCAGACCAGTACAGTTTTCGTATTTATAAATAACACCACAACAGTTAACCGCAGGCTTCCGAATGAGCAAGCGGTGACCTAATATCCAGTCACCACGTGGCGAACCTTGTAGAACGGGCGTCAGATGCCCAATTGCCCAACGTCCGTTTCACTGTGGCGGTTCTACGCCACCTTATTTGCTCATCTACAGGAGTCACCCCATGTCCCGTCTTCGCCTGCTGTGCACCGCCGCCCTGTTGGCCGTTGCTGCCAACGCCAACGCGAGCAGCTTTATCGTCACCACCGATTCGATCGTCGGCGCGCTGAAAGCCACCTCCGACGCCACGTCCGATGCCACCTCCTCCCTGCGCGACAACAAGGTGGTGCGAGCCGCCCGTGACGACGCGGCCAGCTTTGTCGCAAGCGAAGGCGCCATCCGTGGTGTGAAACTGGAAAGCGCACTGGCGCAGATCCGCCAGCAGGCACCGCAATTGAACACTGCCACTGACGCTCAATTGGCCCAGGCAATCCTGGCGATCTAACGCCAGGGCCGGCAGGAAGGGCCGTCACTGCACTGGCTCTCACCCGGTCATTGCGCTAGCCTTGGCGCTCGTTTTCAGTTGTCGAGTGCCATGGCTTTTTCATACCGCCTGTTGATTGTTCCAGTAATGCTCTGTGCCTGCTGGGCACCATTGGCTTCGGCCTTTGACGTCTCTGTTCAGAGCACCGTTGCCAGCGCGTACGCCACCAGCAAGGTGACGTCTGCGCCGTTTGATAACAAGTTGGTCCGGGTCGCCAGGGATGATGCTGCTGCTTTCATTGCCACAGACGGCCAATGGCGGGGCGCACGCCTGGAGTCCGCGCTGGATTACCTGCGCCGCACCCAGCCAAAACTTCATGCAAGCGACCTTGAACTGGCGCAGGCAATTCTCGTCCAATAATCATCTTTGTATAGCCATCTTTGTATTGGAGTCACCCCATGCGTAGCCCGTTGATCGTCGCCGCCCTCGGCCTGCTGTTTCTGGCTGATGTCGCCCAGGCGCAAACCCTGAAGGCCACCAGCAACATCGTGGTTCGCGCTTCGGCGCGCACCATTGATTTCACCTCTGACACCACCACCTCGATCCGCGATTCCAAGATCGTGCGCGAAGCCCATGATGATGCCGCCAGTTTCGTCGCCACCCATGGCGAGATCCGTGGCGCGCAACTCGAGGCCGCCTTTGAAACCCTGCGCACCCGCGTACCAGAAGCCCGTGATGCCAGCGACCAGACGCTCGCCGAAGCTATCCTCGCTCTGTGAGGCGAATCAAGGCCTGGCTCCTGGCCGGGGCTGTGCTGCTGTGTGCCGGTGCGGCCCAGGCCAGCCTGCAACTGCAGCTCAAGACCGATGGCCTGAGCCCGGCTGAACAGCAGGCCAGCCAGGCATTGCTCGATGAAGCGATGGGCGCCCTGCCGCCGCGCTTCATCGAGCAGCTGGACCGCCGCATCGAGGTCGGCTGGACCGACAAGATGCCTGAAAACGCTTACGGCCAGGCCTCCCTGGTGTCCGAGCTGGACCTCAACCGAAACCTGCTGGCCAGCCTGACCGACGGCAGCGCCGCCACCCGCAAAACCAACCGCCCCCACGGCACCGTGCGCCGGGAAATGCTCGCCACTGTGCTGCATGAACTGACCCACATCTATGACCGTGCGCGCCTGTGGTCCAAAGACGAGCGCGCCCTGATCCAGCGCTGCAGCCGCCAGAACAACATCACCGGCCTGATTGGCCTGCCCGATCAATGCCGTGGCCAGAACGACCGTCGCTTCACCCTGAGTGACGACCCTCGCCTGCTGGACCTCGCCGGCTGGCCGCAATATGTCGGCCGTCGCGGCGAACGCGAGCAGCACAACAACCAGGTGGTTCGCAGCCCGGATATCTACGAAACCACCAGCCCGCTGGAATTCGTCGCGGTCAACATGGAGTACTTCCTCCTCGACCCCAGCTACGCCTGTCGCCGTCCCGCGCTGGCGCGCTATTACAAGGAACATTTCGGCTGGGCGCCGCCGGGGCAGGATAAGTGCGGCAATACCTACGCCTTTCTGAACGCCGGCAACGATTTCGCCAAGACCCCGCTCGGCCAGATCAACCCGGAACGTGTGTACGAAATCGACTACCTGCTCGCCGAAGCCAACCAGAATCTGGTGAGCCGCTGGGGCCATAGCATGCTGCGCCTGGTGATCTGCGCGCCCGGCCGTCCTCGCGGGCCGGATTGCCGGCTGGACCTGGATCAGCACCTGGTGCTGTCCTACCGCGCCTTCGTCGGTGACGTACAGCTGTCGAGCTGGGATGGCCTGGTGGGCAAATACCCGTCGCGACTGTTTGTCCTGCCGCTGGCCCAAGTCATCGACGAGTACACCAAGACCGAACTGCGTGGCCTGGCGTCAGTGCCGCTCAAGCTCAATCGCCAGGAAATCAACGAAACAGTCGAACACGCCGCCGAGATGCACTGGAGCTACGACGGCAACTACTTCTTCATTTCCAACAACTGTGCGGTGGAAAGCTTGAAGCTGTTGCGCAGTGGCAGCGCCAACCCGCAATTGACCGGCCTGGACAACATCACCCCCAACGGCTTGCTGGAGGTGCTCAGCGCACGCGGGTTGGCCGACACCAGCGTACTGAATGACAAGCGCGAAGCGTTGCGCCTGGGCTATCACTTTGACTCGTTCCGCGAGCGCTACCAGGCGATGTTCGATGTACTGCGCAAGCGCCTGCCGATCAAGCAGACCCAAGTCGAAGACTGGCTGTCGCTGAATGCGCAGGAGCGCCGCCAATGGTTCAGCCAGGCCGACTTGCGAACCAGCGCCGCGCTGCTGTTGCTGGAGCAGGCCAGCTTTCGCAAACAATTGATGCTCGCCCAGGACGAAGTCAAACAACGCTACCTCAATGCGCGGGAGCTGAAGAACGGTGGCATGGAAAAAGCCAACAACACGTTGCAGCAAATCCTCGCCAACAGCGGCTTCCTCAGTCGCCCCGCCGAATTGCTCGACAGTGGCGGCTACGGCCTGCCGCAGCCTTCGGAGGCCAAGCGGCTGGAATCGGAAAGTGCCGAGCGCCAGAAGCAACTGCAATCGCTGACCGGCGAGCTGGATAAAGAAGTCAGGGCGCTGCTCGATCCGTCCCGCGCTGCCGAGATTGCCGCTTGCGAAGCCAATCTCAAGCAAATGGGCGAACACCTGCGAGCGTTGCATAAAGCGGCCGGCGGCCTCGAACTGCCGTAAACACTCAGCGAATCAAGTAATTCCAATGTGGGAGGGGGCTTGCCCCCTCCCACATTTTTTTATCCGCATAAGCCTCAAGACCGAATGTCACCTGTTTTCCCGGCGAAAGCTGGCTGAAAGCTTACCCGTCTAGGATCGCCCCACTGTCGGCAATAGACCGACTGTTAACAACAACAATGGTGATTCCCGATGTCCGCCCGTACCCGTCTGTTTTTCCCTACTCCCCCCGTACGCCTCGTGCCTTTCGTTCTGCGCTGACCCCACCCGGTTCGCCATTCCCTAGCCGCGCTACGCCTGGAGTATTCCTATGCTGACTTTCCTTGGCTTTGCCATGGTCATCACGTTCATGTTCCTGATCATGACCAAGCGCCTGTCTGCGCTGATCGCCTTGATCATCGTGCCGATCCTGTTCGCGCTGTTCGGCGGCTTCGCGCCGAAGATCGGCCCGATGATGCTCGAAGGCATCACCAAGCTCGCGCCGACCGGCGTGATGCTGATGTTTGCCATCCTCTACTTTGCCCTGATGATCGACTCCGGCCTGTTCGACCCGGCCGTGCGCAAGATTCTCAAGATGGTCAAGGGCGACCCGCTGAAAGTCTCGGTCGGCACCGCCGTGCTGGCCCTGGTGGTGTCCCTCGACGGTGACGGCGCCACCACGTACATGATCTGCGTCGCTGCGATGCTGCCGCTGTACAAGCGCATCGGCATGAGCCCGCGCATCATGGCCGGCCTGATTATTCTTGCCGGTGGCGTGATGAACATGACCCCCTGGGGCGGCCCAACCGCTCGCGCCGCCAGCGCGCTGCATGTGGACCCCTCGGACATCTTCGTACCGATGATCCCGGCCATGGCGGCCGGCGTGGTAGCGATCCTGGCGATTGCCTATATGTACGGCAAGCGCGAGCGTGCACGCCTGGGTGAACTGCATCTGCAAGGCGACGAGATCGACCACAGCGAAATCAGCGTGTCGCAATTTCCCGACGCCCGCCGTCCGAAGCTGATCTGGTTCAACGGCGCGCTGACGCTTGCCCTGATGTGCACGCTGATCGCCGGCCTGCTGCCGCTGCCCGTGCTGTTCATGGTGGCGTTCAGTATCGCGATGATCGTCAACTACCCATGCCTGCAGCAGCAGAAAGACCGCGTCGCCGCCCACGCCGGCAGCGTATTGGCGGTGGTCGGGCTGATCTTCGCCGCCGGCATCTTCACCGGCATCCTGTCGGGCACCGGCATGGTCGACGCCATGTCCAAGAGCCTGCTGGCGGTTATCCCTGAAGCCTTGGGACCGTACCTGGCGGTCATCACGGCGCTGGTGAGCATGCCGTTTACCTTCTTCATGTCCAACGATGCGTTCTACTATGGCGTGCTGCCCGTGCTGGCCGAAGCTGCCAGCCACTACGGCATCACCGCCGTGGAGATGGCGCGTGCGTCGATCGTCGGGCAACCGGTGCATCTGCTCAGCCCACTGGTACCCTCCACCTACTTGCTGGTCGCCCTGGCAGGTATCGAGTTTGGTGATCACCAGCGCTTCACCCTCAAGTGGGCAGTGCTGGTATGCCTGTGCATAATGTTCGCCGCGCTGCTGATGGGGATTTTTCCGCTGTTCAGCACTCTATAATCGTACCGACTCACTCACCGCGCGGCGCTACAGTCCGCGCGGTCTAATACTTGCTCAAAGGAATACACATGGAATGGCTGACCAATCCGGAAATCTGGATTGCCTTCTTCACCCTGACGGCGCTCGAGATCGTCCTGGGCATCGATAACATCATCATGATTTCGATCCTGGTCAGCCGCATGCCCAAGCACATGCAGGCGCGCACCCGGATCTTCGGCCTGGCCCTGGCGATGGTCACGCGCATCCTGTTGCTGCTGTCGATCACCTGGGTCATGCAACTGACCGCCGACCTGTTCGTGGTCTTCGGCCAGGGCATCTCCGGTCGCGACCTGATCCTGTTCTTCGGTGGCTTGTTCCTGCTGTGGAAAAGCTCCCAGGAGATGTACCACGCCCTGGAAGGTGAAGACGAAACCCACGACGAACCGGGTGGCAAGGGTGGCAAGTTCATCTACACCATCATCCAGATCGCGATCATCGACATCGTGTTCTCCCTGGACTCGGTCATCACCGCCGTCGGCATGGTTTCCCATGTGCCGGTCATGGTCGCCGCCATCGTGGTTGCCGTATTGGTGATGATGCTGGCCGCCGGCACCATCAGCGAATTCATCGACAAGCACCCGTCGCTGAAGATGCTGGCGCTGTCGTTCCTGCTGGTGGTGGGTACCGTGCTGATCGCCGAATCCTTCGACGTTCACGTGCCAAAAGGCTACGTCTACTTCGCCATGGCGTTCTCGCTGGCGGTGGAAGCGGTGAACATCAAGATGCGCACCGCCATCGCGAAAAAGAAGAAGCAGCAGGATCCGGTGAAACTGCGCAAAGATATCCCGGGTCAATAAATTCAACCCGCTGTCGATCATTCCCACGCTCCGCGTGGGAATGCCGCCTCGGACGCTTCGCGTCCCGATCTTCATGACAGTTTTGTTTCAATCCCGCGTTCAGCTATGCGATGCTGGCGCAGAGCCCATTCGCCAACTACAGCTTAACCACAAGACGTAGAACGGCACGCGGCAACTTTCCTTCGCTCCTGCTGGAGCTCACCCACACGGGGGGCCGAGCATGCTGACCTTGCTCAATCTGCTTTCCGCCGTGACCCTGCTGATCTGGGGCACGCACATCGTCCGTACCGGCATCCTGCGGGTCTACGGCTCCAACTTGCGCCAAGTCATCGGGCAGAACATGTCCAAGCGCTGGCTGGCGTTTGTCGCCGGTATCCTGGTGACGGCCATGGTGCAGAGCAGCAATGCCACGGCAATGCTGGTGACGTCCTTTGTCGGCCAGGGGTTGATGAGCCTTACGCCCGCCCTGGCCACCATGCTCGGCGCCGACGTCGGTACCGCGTTGATGGCGCGGGTGCTGACCTTCGACCTGTCGTGGTTGTCACCGCTGCTGATCTTCCTCGGGGTGATTTTTTTCCTGTCGCGCAAACAGACGCGGGCAGGGCAGTTGGGCCGGGTCGGGATCGGCCTCGGGCTGATCATCCTGGCCCTGCAATTGATCGTCGAAGCCGCCGGGCCGATTACCCATGCCCAGGGCGTCAAAGTCATCTTCGCTTCGCTGACCGGCGATATCCTGCTCGACGCCCTGGTCGGTGCGCTGTTCGCGATGATTTCCTACTCCAGCCTCGCCGCAGTGCTGCTTACGGCAACCCTGGCCGGTGCCGGCGTGATCGGTCTGCACGTGGCCATCGGCCTGGTCATCGGCGCCAACATCGGCAGTGGCATCCTGGCCTTTCTCAGCACCAGCATGCAAAACACCGCCGGGCGGCAAGTCGCCTTGGGCAGCCTGTTGTACAAATTGATCGGCCTGCTGCTGATCATTCCGGTACTCGACCCACTCGTCCGCTGGATGGACGGCCTGGACTACAGCACCCAAGGCATGGTCATCACCTTTCACCTGCTCTACAACGTCAGCCGCTGCCTGATTCTGTTGCCCACTATTGGCCCGATGGCGCGGCTGTGCGAATGGCTGCTGCCGGAGCGTCCCGAGACCAACGGCAAAGCCAAGCCGCGCCATCTGGACCTGGCCTCGCTGAACACGCCGAGCCTGGCGCTGGCCAACGCCGCCCGCGAAACCCTGCGGCTCGGCGACCTGATCGACAACATGCTCACCTCGATGCAGGAAGTGCTGCGCGGCAACCAAACCGCCATTACCCAGCAAATGCGCAGCCTCAGCGATGACGTCGAGGCGCTTTATAGCGCGATCAAACTTTACCTGGCGCAAATGCCCCGTGAAGACCTGAGTGAGCAGGACAATCGACGCTGGGCAGAAATCATCGAACTGTCGATCAACCTGAAGCTGGCAGGCGACCTGATCGAGCGCATGCTGCGCAAAGTGCAGCAGCAGAAGACGTCCCAGCGCCGGCAATTTTCCGAAGTCGGCCTGGAAGAACTCAGCGGCCTGCACAGCCAACTGATCGCCAATCTGCGCCTGGGCCTGTCGGTATTCCTCAGCGGCGACCCGGAAAGCGCCCGCCAATTACTGCGGGAGAAACGCCGCTTTCGCGCCCAGGAGCGGCGCCTGGCCCACGCTCACGTCAGCCGCTTGCAGCGTAAAATCGTACAGAGCCTGGAAACCAGCTCCCTGCACCTGGAGCTGATCGCCGACATGAAGCGCCTGAACTCGTTGTTTTGCAGCAGCGCTTATGTCGTGTTGGAAACATCCGACACCGGCGCACTCTCCGCCGACGATATTGCCGACATCACCCATTCGCCCTGAACGTACGCCAGCGAGCGAAGTCAGTTAACAACGGACCTCATTCGCCAGGAAGCTTGTTATGCGTCGCCTGTTACTCGCCTGCCTGCTCATGGGCTCGGCACACACCTTTGCCTTTGACCGCCTGCAGGTCGAAGGCTATACCTTGCCCAACGGCCTGCAATTGCTGCTCAAACCGGGCAACGAGCGCGGGCATGTGGCGATCCGCCTGGTAGTCGGCGTGGGCCTGGACGATTTCAGCTGCGACCAGAAAGAGCTGCCGCATTTGTTCGAGCACCTGCTGTTCAGCGGCATCGACGGCGGTAACGAAGGCGACCTCGAAGACCGCATGCAGGCCCTGGGCGGGGAGTGGAACGCCTACACCAGCAACGCCGACACCACGTTCGTGATCGAGGCGCCCGCGCAGAACCAGCGCAAGGTATTGGATCTGCTGCTGGCAATCGTCACCCGCACCCAACTGACCGACGCCAATATCAACGCCGCCAAGCAGGTGGTCGAGCGCGAGGACGGTGGCCATTATTCCCACTTGCAACGCCTGCTGGACCGCCAGGACTTGGGCCACAACGCCAGCAACCAGCTGGCCGTCGAGTTGGGCCT
The DNA here is from genome assembly GCF_900005715.1 of Pseudomonas sp. 34 E 7. Lineage (NCBI taxonomy): Bacteria > Pseudomonadati > Pseudomonadota > Gammaproteobacteria > Pseudomonadales > Pseudomonadaceae > Pseudomonas > Pseudomonas sp. 34 E 7. The sequence goes on along the minus strand of NZ_CVTX01000145.1, from coordinate 196,915 downwards.
CAAGTGCGCCGAACGCGCCGAGGTCAACGCTCTGACCCGCGACCAGTTGGAGGCGCTGCGCAAAAACTGGTACGCACCGAACAACATGACCCTGATCGTCGTCGGCGACCTGGACAAACTGCTGCCGGCCTACCTGGAACGCACCTATGGCCAGCTCGACCCGGTAGAGCCGAGCGAACATCGACCGCTGCCGCAAATCCAGCAGGCCGCCGCCAGTCATCGCGACCTGATCCACGGCTGGGTCGGCGACAATGCCAAGCTGCACTGGCTGTTCCCGGAGCCGGTGCTGGAAGACCAGCATGATGAAACCTACGACCTGCTCAAGGACTACCTCGACTGGGCGTTGTACCGCCAATTGCGCCTCAGGCACGGCCTGTCCTACGGGCCCTGGAGCGAGCGTGAAGTGCTCGGCGGCGTTGGCTTCCTGAGCCTGAACGCCGACCTCGAACGGGAAAACCTCGAGCAAGCCGAGCAGGTATTGCAAGACCTCAAGGCCCGCTTGCTCAAGGATGGCCTCGACCCGGCGGTGTTCGCGCGCCTGCAGCAAGCCGCCATTGCACGTCAGGCCTGGGCCGTGCAGGGCAACAGCGCGCTGGCCGACTATTATTGGAGCGCCGCCGGCGAATATGACGATGGGCGCTTCAGCGACCCGGCCAAACGTATCAAGGCCGTGACCCTGGCCCAGACCAATCAGGCCATGCGCCAGGTATTGGAGCAGCCGGGCTACTGGCGCATCGAAAAACCGCTGTTGAGCTACAACGCCCTGAGCTGGATAGGCGCGGGCGTGCTGGGACTGATCGCGGTTGCGTGGATCGCCCTGCGGTTTTATCGCAAACGGCTCGCTTAATGAGGCGCCGAACAGCGGACCAAGACGTTATTCTGTCGCGGATTTTTCTAACCCTTATTGTGAATCGCCCATGCCAAACCTGCCGCCCCTTATCCAGCGCGTTATAGAACTGATCAAGCGCTACCCTGGGGTGATCGCACTCGGCGGCTTCATCTCGGGTGTGGGCAGCTTCATCCTGGTGGACCGCCAGCAAGGCATGGCCAGTTGGATCGCCGTGATCCTGCTGGTGAGCTGGTTGTGGCTGATGCTGGAAAACAGCTTCACCCAGCTGTTCACCAAGCTGTTCAACCGCGAGATACCGGAACCGCTGCTGCGCTATGCGACCCAGATGATCCACCAGGAAAGTCTGTTTTTCGTGTTGCCGTTCTTTTTCGTCACCACGGCCTGGAACAGCGGCCAATCGGCGTTCACCGGCCTGCTCGGCGCGGCGGCGCTGGTCTCGATCATCGACCCGCTGTATTACAAGTGGCTGGCGCCCAAGCGCTCGCTGTTCCTCGCCTTGCATACGCTGACATTGTTCGCCGCACTGCTGACCGCGCTGCCGATCATCCTGCACCTGACGACCGCCGAAAGTTACAAACTGGCACTGGGCGTCGCCATGGCCCTGTCGATTCCGAGCCTGGCCGCCAGCCTGCCGCTGCGCAGCGTCAAAGGCTGGGCAATGCTGCTGGGGGTGACAGCCGCTATTGGCTGCGCCGGCTGGTTGCTGCGTAGCTGGGTGCCACCTGCCACCCTGTGGATGACTGAAGTGGCCATCAGCACCCAGCTGCAAGACCGCACACCGGGCGACGACCTCAAGCAAGTCAGCGCCGCCCAGCTGCGCAGCGGCGGACTGTACGCCTACACCGCAATCAACGCGCCCCGCGGCCTCGATGAGCGGATCTACCATGTGTGGAAATTCAACGGCAAGGAAGTCGACCGCATTGCCCTGGATATCCATGGCGGCCGCAAGGAGGGCTACCGCGCCTGGACGCACAAGCAGAACTTCCCGCCGGATGCGGTAGGCCGCTGGCAGGTGCGGGTGCTCACCGAAGACGGGCAAGTGATTGGCGTGCTGCGCTTTAACGTCACCGACTCAGCACAAACGGACAACCCGCCATAGGCCCGATCGTGCTATTACGTAGCAATTGTGGACAGCCAAATACGCTCGGAGCTTATGACCACTCCCACGACGGCCGGCGCGGCCCAACTCGATACGTCCCGCACACCGCCGTTGCTGCGCATTACCGGTGACTGGACGCTTGCCCATTACGCAAAGCTGAAGAAGCTGTCGAACACACTCGACGGCCAATACGACGCCGGCGCGCACATCGACCTTAACGGCCTCGGCGCCCTGGATACTGCCGGCGCTTCGCTGCTGGTGGAGTTGCTGGGCCCCGAACGTATCGAACGCTCCGCCGAGCAGAGCGATTGCAGCCTGTCCGCCGCCGACCGGGCACTGCTCAAGACGGTCTACCGCTCGCTCAATGATTTTTGCGTACCGCTCAAGGAGCCGGAAGAGGGCGCCGGTGTGCAACTGCTGGCGCGCATCGGCCGCGCCGTGGACACCGTCTGGCAAGACGGGATGAAACTGTTGGGCTTCATCGGCCTGATCCTCGAAACCTTCGTGCGCGGCATCCTGCGGCCCAAGCGCTGGCGCCTGACGCCGGTGGTCGCGCATATCGAACAGACCGGCCTGGATGCCGCGCCGATCGTTGCGCTGCTGACCTTTCTGGTCGGCGCCGTGGTGGCCTTCCTCGGCGCCACCGTGCTCAAGAGCTTCGGCGCGACGATCTTCACCGTGGACCTGGTGGCGTTTTCATTCCTGCGCGAATTTGGCGTGTTGCTCACCGCCATCCTGATCGCCGGTCGCACGGCCAGCGCCTTTACCGCACAAATCGGCTCGATGAAGGCCAACGAAGAAATCGACGCGATCCGCACCCTGGGCCTGGACCCGATGGAGCTGCTGGTGCTGCCGCGGGTCCTGGCATTGCTGGTGGCGCTGCCGATGCTGACATTCCTGGCGATGCTCTCGGGGATTGTCGGCGGTGGCGTGGTGTGTGCGGTGGCTCTGGATATTTCGCCGGCGATGTTTCTGTCGCTGCTGCAATCGGACATCGGCGTGCAGCATTTTCTGGTGGGCATGGTGAAAGCGCCGATCTTCGCGTTCCTGATTGCCGCGATCGGTTGCCTGGAAGGCTTCAAGGTCAGCGGCAGTGCCGAGTCGGTCGGCGCGCACACCACCTCCAGCGTGGTGCAGTCGATTTTCGTGGTGATCGTGCTGGACGCGGTCGCGGCAATGTTTTTCATGGAGATGGGCTGGTGAGTCGTCTGCATCGAGCGCCCACTGAGGCGGTGATTGAAGTTCGCGGCCTGTGCAATCGCTTTGGCAGCCAGAGCGTGCACGAGCATCTCGACCTGGATTTGTACAAGGGCGAGATCCTGGCGGTGGTCGGCGGCTCCGGCAGCGGCAAGTCGGTGTTGCTGCGCAGCATCGTCGGCCTGCGGCGACCCAGCGAGGGGCAAGTGCGGGTATTGGGCAAGGACCTGCCGAATTTGTCCGAGCATGAACGTTCACTGGTGGAACGGCGCTTCGGCGTGCTGTTCCAGAAGGGCGCCTTGTTTTCCTCGCTGACCGTCACCGAGAACGTCGCCTTGCCGTTGATCGAGCACGCCGGGCTCAGCCGCGCCGATGCCGAGCATCTGGCGGCGGTCAAGCTGGCCTTGGCCGGGCTGCCGTTGTCGGCGGCCGACAAGTACCCGGCGTCGCTGTCCGGCGGCATGATCAAGCGCGCCGCCCTGGCGCGCGCGCTGGCCCTGGACCCGGACATCCTGTTTCTCGACGAACCCACCGCCGGCCTCGACCCGATTGGCGCGGCGCAATTCGACCAACTGATCCTGACCCTGCGCGACGCGCTGGGCTTGAGTGTGTTCCTGGTCACCCACGACCTCGACACGCTGTACACCATCACCGACCGCGTGGCGGTGCTGGCGCAGAAGAAAGTCCTGGTGGCGGACGCCATCGATGTCGTCTCGGAAACCGACGACGCCTGGATCCACGACTATTTCCACGGCCCCCGAGGCCGCGCGGCATTGGATGCCGCTCAATCGCTCAACGAGGTATGACATGGAAACCCGAGCCCATCATGTGATGATCGGACTGTTCAGCGTAATAGTGGTGGTCGGCGCGATGCTGTTCGGCCTGTGGCTGGCCAAATCCAGCGTCGACAGCGCCTTCCAGGACTATGAGGTGGTGTTCAACGAAGCGGTCAGCGGCCTGTCCCAGGGCAGCTCGGTGCAGTACAGCGGGATCAAGGTGGGCGATGTCACCAGCCTGCGCCTGGACCCCAAGGACCCGCGCCGCGTGCTGGCGCGCATCCGCCTGGCCGGGCAAACGCCGATCAAGGAAGACACCCAGGCCAAACTGGCACTGACCGGCATCACCGGCACGTCGATCATCCAACTCAGCGGCGGCACTCCGCAGAGCCCGGAACTCAAGGGCAAGGACGGCAACCTGCCGGAGATCATCGCGTCGCCTTCGCCCATCGCCCGCCTGCTCAATAACAGCAACGACCTGATGACCAGCGTCAACCTGCTGCTGCATAACGCCAACCAGCTGTTCTCCCGGGAAAACGTCGAACGCTTGAGCACCACCCTGGACAATCTGCAGCAAACCACCGGCGCCATCGCAGAACAGCGCGGCAACATCAAAGTGGTGATGCAGCAATTGATGCAAGTGAGCAAGCAGGCCGGCGGCGCGCTGGAACAGACCACCGTATTGATGCGCAACGCCAACGGATTGCTCAACGACCAAGGCAAGCAAGCCTTTGGCAGCGCGGAGCAGGCAATGAAGTCCCTCGAGCAAAGCACCGCCACCCTCAATACCTTGCTGGCCAACAACAAGGACTCGGTGAACAGCGGTCTGCAGGGCCTCAATGAACTGGCGCCGGCCGTGCGCGAACTGCGCGAAACCCTCGGTTCGCTGCGCGCCATCTCCCGCCGCCTGGAAGCCAACCCCAGCGGTTACCTGCTGGGCAGTGACAAGAACAAGGAGTTCACGCCATGAAGCGCGCTTACCGAATCATCGCCCCCGTGGCCTTTGCATTGATGAGCGCGTGCTCGATCCTGCCCAAGCCGGACCCGTCCGACGTCTACCGCCTGGCGTCGACCCAGCCCGTCAGCCAAGGTACGCCGGTGAGCTGGTCACTGCGCGTGACCAAGCCACAGACCAGCGAATTTCTCGACAGCCCACGCATCGCGGTGGTGCCCAATGGCGATTTGATCAGCAGCTATGCCCACTCGCGCTGGAGCGATCCGGCGCCGGTGCTGTTGCGCAATCGCCTGCTGGATGGCTTCCAGCGTGATGGGCGGGTGACGCTGTTGAGTACCGATGAGACCAACCTGCAGGCGGACTATGAGCTGGGAGGACAGTTACAGGCGTTTCAGAGCGAATACCACGGCACGGCAGTGGAGGTGGTGATTCGCCTGGATGCTCGGCTGGTGCGCGGCAGTGATCAGCGGATTATTGCCAGCCGGCGGTTTGAGGTAAGGCAGCAGGTGGGGGATACCAAGGTGCCGACGGTGGTGGCTGCTTTTGGGCAAGCCGGGGATCAACTGAATAGGCAGGTAGTGGATTGGGTTGTGGCGCAAGGCAATACTGCTGCGAAACACTGAAGGCCTCATCGGGGGCAAGCCCCCTCCCACAGTTTGAATGTGTTCACAGATCTAAATGTGGGAGGGGCGGTGCGACGATTCGACTTGCCCCCGATGGCTATCTAAGCCTTAACCAAAGAACCAGTAGCACACCGCAATAGCCGCGACCACGCCGGCAAACTCCGCCAACAACGCACACCCCACCGCATGCCGCGCCCGCTGGATGCCCACTGACCCGAAGTACACCGCCAACACATAAAACGTGGTCTCGGTACTGCCCTGGATCGTCGCCGCCACCAACGCCGGGAAGCTGTCCACCCCCTGGGTCTGCATCGTCTCGATCAGCATCGCCCGCGCCGCGCTGCCGGAGAAGGGCTTGACCATCGCAGTGGGCAGTGCGTCGACAAACCGCGTGTCCATGCCGGTCCAGGCCACCAGGTGGCGAATCCCTTCCAGGCCGAAGTCCAACGCGCCGGAGGCACGCAACACGCCCACCGCACAGAGCATCGCTACCAGATAGGGCAGCAGATTCTTGGCGACGTCAAAACCTTCCTTGGCACCTTCGACAAAGGCCTCATACACCTTGACCTTGCGCAAGGCGCCGATCACAAGGAACAGCATGATCAAGCCAAACAGCGTGAGGTTGCCCAGGATCGAAGACAACCCGGCAAGCGCTGTGGCGGACAGGGTCGCCAGCAACGCCATGAAGCCTCCCAGCACCAACGCGCCGGGAATCAGGTAGGCGAGCACGACCGGATCCCACAGGCGCAGGCGCTGCATCACCGCTACCGACAGCAGGCCGACCAGCGTCGACGCGCTGGTGGCCAGCAGGATCGGCAGGAACACCAGCGTCGGGTCGGCAGCGCCTTGCTGGGCCCGGTACATGAAGATGGTCACCGGCAACAGCGTCAGCGAGGACGCATTGAGCACCAGGAACAGGATCTGTGCGTTGCTTGCCGTATTGGGGATGGGGTTGAGTTCCTGCAGCGCCTTCATGGCCTTGAGGCCGATGGGCGTGGCGGCGTTGTCCAGGCCCAGGCCGTTGGCGGCGAAATTGAGGGTGATCAAGCCGATGGCAGGGTGGCCGGCGGGCACCTCCGGCATCAGGCGACGAAACAGCGGGCCCAGGGCCCTGGCCAGCCAGTCGACGATCCCGGCTTTTTCGGCGATACGCAGAAAACCCAGCCACAACGTCAGGGTGCCGAACAAAAGCACCATGACCTCCACCGACAATTTGGCCATGGCGAAAATGCTTTCCACCATCGCCGCAAAAATTCCGGCGTTACCGCCCACCAGCCATTGCGCCAGTGCTGACACCATTGCCACCACAAAGAAGCCAAGCCACAGGCCATTGAGCATCAGTTGAATCCCCCGAAAGATGGGCGAATGATAACGGGGCTGACAGAAACGACAAACCCCGGAATTATCCGGGGTTTGTGTCAGAGCATTCGAGCGATCAGCCGCGAGTGATCTCGCCGGCCGGCAGCACCTCTTTGCTGCGCCAGTGCGGCAGCGAATTCCAGTAGCGCTCGCCCTTGGCATCGTCGTACATGCCTTCCCAGCGCGAGATAACCAGAACGGCCAAGGCGTTGCCGATCACGTTCAGCGCGGTACGCGCCATGTCCATCACACGGTCGACACCCGCGATAAACGCCAGGCCTTCCAGTGGGATGCCCACGCTGCCCAGGGTCGCCAGCAACACCACGAAGGACACACCCGGCACGCCGGCGATGCCTTTGGAGGTGACCATCAGGGTCAGCACCAGCATCAGTTGCTGGCCAATCGACAGGTCGATGCCGTACAGCTGCGCAATGAAGATCGCGGCGATGCTTTGATACAGGGTCGAACCGTCGAGATTGAACGAGTAACCCGTCGGCACCACGAAGCTGCAGATCGCCTTGGGCGCGCCGTAGGCTTCCATCTTCTCGATCACACGCGGCAGTACGGTTTCGGAACTGGCGGTGGAGTAGGCAAGCACCAGCTCGTCCTTGAAGATGCGCATCAGCTTCAGGATCGAGAAACCAAACAGGCGGGCGATCAGGCCCAGCACCGCAAACGCGAAGAACAGAATCGCGACGTAAACCAGGATCACCAGCTTGGCCAATGGCAGCAGCGAGGCGAAGCCGAAGTTGGCGACCGTCACCGCGATCAGCGCAAATACACCGATAGGGGCGTACTTCATGATCATGTGAGTGACTTTGAACATGCTCTCGGACACGCCCTGGAACATGGTCACCAGCGGCTCGCGCAGTTCCGGCTTGAGGCTCGACAAGCCCAGGCCGAACAGCACCGAGAAGAAGATGATCGGCAGCATCTCGCCACGGGCGACGGCCGCGAAGATGTTCGACGGGATCAGGTTGAGAATGGTCTCGATGAACGCATGCTCATGCTGCACTTCGGCGGCGGTGGCCTGGTACTTGGAGATATCGACAGTACCCAGGGTACTCATGTCGATGCCCGCGCCCGGATGGAACAGGTTGGCCAGCAACAGGCCGACCACGATGGCGATGGTGGTGACGACTTCAAAGTAAAGGATGGTCTTGACGCCGATGCGACCCAGCTTTTTCGCGTCACCCACACCGGCAATACCGACGATCAGCGACGAAATCACGATTGGGATAACGATCATCTTGATCAGGCGGATAAAGATATCGCCTGCCGGCTGCAGCACGTTGCTGATCCACCAGGCCTTTTCAGCACTGAAATGGTTGAGCACTGCACCGATTGCGATCCCCAGCACCAAACCGATGAGGATCTGCCAGGCGAGGCTTAGCTTTGCCTTCTTCATGTCATTACCCTTACTTCAAGTGAACTTAAGGCAAATGCGCCAGCTGGACCGCTCGAAAGCGAAAAAGTGTGAGCATCTGCCTCCATGGAAGGTCACCGCAGCGTGGCCGAAATGGCTTACTGGCAGGCGAAAAAAGGCGCAACTATTCCCATGCAAGGCGGCGACGTCTAATGCCGTAAACGCCTACCCTATGCCGAATCGGCATGGTTTTTTTTGAAAATAATTGTCTGAACGGTCAGTTCGGATACGCCATTGAAGCGGGTGAACCGGCCGTGAAGCTGCCAATTCCGGCTTGCGCAGAGGTAGCTGAGGACTCGGGGTGTTGGGTAGAAATGCTTGGAATATCCGCGCCATGGCGTAAGAAACAGCCTATTGCGCTCGGAAAAATTTATCGATGGATGGTCGCGCCGACACACTACGTAATGATTGGCGAGAGGCAAAACGAGGAATGCCAGCTATGGCCGGCATGATGCCCGGGCTTTGAGAGTCATAAGCCCGCCGCAAGTTCAGCAAGCTTGAGGACTTGTGAACTTGCGTCGCAGCTTTTCACCTGACCCGGCCCTTGCGCAGGCACTCCCTGTACCCGTAGGTCACGCCGATCCTGATCGATCAGAGCAACCCGGCCCCCTGGTCATGCATCGCATTTGGTATGCGATGCAAACAGAAAGAAGCGAACTGGCTTCTTTCTATGGACGCCGGCTCCGTAAGACGGAACCTAGTACCAATTCGGATCTTTCTTCAGCTGCTCCATGAGCAGCTTCTGCATACCTTCATCCGGTTTACCGATAAACCGGTAATCGGCATGCCGCGTCGGCGATTTGTCCGCCGGCAAACCGGCCGGGACTTCCACCAACATGGCGTAGGCATCTTCCTTATCGAAGCTGAAAGCGACGATCAGGCGCTTGTTCCGGCAGGTATCTGCCGTTTCACACAGCGGCCCTACCAAGTACTTCTCACCGTCTTCTTCGACAGCGTTCATCTGCTCCGCCGCGCCCGACAGGTTCATCACCCATTCGGGCAGGCGCTGCTCTTTCTTGACCACGCCTTGCCAGGTTTCACGGTATTGCGCATCCGTGCTGAGCAATTCATTGGCCCGGGATTGGCCGTCATTGGCGGCCATCACCAGGCTGCTGCCGCCCAACAGCAGGGCGGCGGCTATGGCTTTAAAAGGCACAGTGGTCATATTCAGCCTCGGCCTTTGCGACCAAAGAAGAACGACGCGATAAACATCACCAGGAAGACCACGAAGAGAATCTTGGCGATACCCGTAGCGGTGCCGGCGATACCACCGAAGCCCAGGACTGCAGCCACAATGGCGATGATCAGAAATGTGATTGCCCAACTCAACATGGTGATTCTCCTTAAGCTTTCATAGGGGTAACAGCGGTGATGCCATGCAGTCGCTCGACGCGAGCGACGATGTGTTGCTTAGAACACCCAGCGTTCTTGAACCGGCAGTTCGCTCAGGGTGGACTCCTGGTCTGCCAGTCGCAGTTGCGGGGCGGTTGCATCAGCAGTCGTGCTGCCAACGGAACGGAAATGGGTCTGGGTCATGACGGGACGTTCGAACTGCGGGGCCTGCTGCTGACTCTGCTGCCAATGCTGCATCTGCTGGCCGGCAATCAGCGTGACCATCAACGCCAGGCTGGCGAACAGACCTTGCTGCACATGAAGCGGCGATACACGCAATTGGCTGAGGCTTTGGCGAGTCATACTGCTTTCTCCCGCATTCTGATTATTCGGTCATGACGCTCTATGCAGTAACAACTATTGCAGAGCTCATGCCAGCTTTTTTATAAAATAAAACTCAATAAAATCAGATACTTAAGAATTATCTATCGGCACACAGCACAGCATCCTGCACGATGCACTGTCAGGGGCCGTGCGAAATGCACGATGGTCAGTGGTCGGGTCGAGGGATCGAAAGCGAATGGACGATTGCCGAAGGGGCGAGAAGCTATGAAAACGCCACTAGATCGGGCCTTTTACTAGGGCGTGTAGGAAGATGTGCAGATAGCTACGCGATGCTTCCTTTTATCGATCAGAATAAACCATGCAACTTGCCCGATTATTCCGGGACTAAACACCAACATTCACAGTTAAGGAGCGCGGGACAGATGGAATCAGCCAAGGAACTTCAAGGCCGCATTCTTTTAGTGGATGACGAGTCCGCGATCCTCCGGACCTTCCGCTATTGCCTGGAAGATGAAGGCTACACCGTCGCCACCGCCAACAGCGCGGCCCAAGCCGATGCCTTGATGCAACGCCAAGTGTTCGACCTGTGCTTTCTCGACCTGCGCCTGGGCGAGGACAACGGCCTGGATGTATTGGCGCATATGCGTATTCAAGCGCCATGGATGCGTGTCGTGATCGTTACCGCCCATTCGGCGGTGGACACTGCAGTCGATGCGATCCAGGCCGGCGCCGCCGACTACCTGGTCAAGCCCTGCAGCCCGGATCAACTGCGCCTGGCCACCGCCAAGCAGCTGGAAGTACGCCAGCTCTCGGCACGGCTGGAAGCCCTGGAAGGCGCGGTGCGCCAGCCCAAGGACGGCCTCGACTCCCATAGCCCGGCCATGATGGTGGTACTGGAAACCGCACGGCAGGTCGCCGGCACCGATGCCAATATCTTGATCCTCGGCGAGTCAGGCACCGGTAAAGGCGAGTTGGCGCGGGCCATTCACGGCTGGAGCAAACGCTCGAAAAAATCCTGCGTGACCATCAACTGCCCATCGTTGACCGCAGAACTGATGGAGAGCGAACTGTTCGGCCACAGCCGCGGCGCATTTACCGGCGCCAGCGAGAGCACATTGGGCCGCGTCAACCAGGCCGACGGCGGCACGCTGTTTCTCGACGAGATCGGCGACTTTCCGCTGACTCTGCAACCCAAGTTGCTGCGATTCATTCAGGACAAGGAATACGAGCGAGTGGGCGACCCGGTTACCCGCCGCGCGGACGTGCGTATTCTCGCCGCCACCAACCTGAACCTGGAAGACATGGTGCGCGACGGCCGCTTCCGTGAAGACTTGCTGTACCGCCTCAATGTCATCACGTTGCACCTGCCGCCGCTGCGCGAGCGCAGCGAGGACATCCTCACCCTGGCCGACCGCTTCCTGGCGCGTTTCGTCAAGGAATATGCCCGCCCGGCGCGCGGCTTCAGCGATCAGGCGCGCGAAGCGCTGCTCAACTATCGCTGGCCCGGCAACATCCGCGAGCTGCGCAACGTGGTGGAACGCGCCAGCATCATCTGCCCTCAGGAGAGGGTCGAGATCAGCCACCTCGGCATGGCCGAGCAACCGACCAACAACGCCCCACGCATCGGTGCGGCACTGAGCCTGGACGAATTGGAAAAAGCCCATATCGGCGCGGTACTTGCCACCAGCGATACGCTGGATCAAGCCGCCCGCACCCTCGGCATCGATGCGTCGACCCTGTATCGCAAACGCAAACAGTACAACTTATGAGCTGTACCTCATGAAGCTCGCGATGAAACTGCGCACCCGGTTATTCCTGAGCATCTCGGCGCTGATCACCGTGGCCCTGCTGGGGCTGATCCTGGGCCTGGTCAGCGTGATGCAGATGGCCAAGACCCAGGAGTCGTTGATTCGCAGCAATTTCGTCACCCTCGACCTGGGCGTGAAGTTGCGCCAGAGCCTGGGCGATCAACTGATCATGATGCTCGAAAAGCGGCCTGATCCGGCTGCCCTGCAAGCCTCCAAACAGCGCTACTTTGACCTGTTGGACCAGGGCATAGCCCATGAACAGAGTGACGGTCACACCCACGGTTTCGAGCAGGCACGCGAGGACTATCAGAACCTGCTGCAGGCTTTTGACGAGTCTCAACAGAACCCGTCTCTGCCGAGCAGCAGGCAAAAGCTCACTGAAGCCTTCAATACCCTGCGCAACGGGCTGATCGTCCACCACAAGCTGGCGCTGGAAAATATCAGCACCAGCGAGCATAAATCCCGTGAACGTGCGCTGCTCGTCGCCAGCTTGCTGGGGCTGGTGGGCCTTGCGGTGTTGATCATCGGCTTCGTGACCGCCCATGGCATTGCCCGGAGATTCGGTGCGCCCATCGAAGCGCTGGCCAAGGCTGCCGATAAAATCGGGCAAGGCGATTTCGAAGTGACATTACCGATATCGACGGCGGCGGAAATGAACCTGCTGACCCGTCGCTTCGGCATCATGGCCGAGGCCTTGCGCCAACACCAGGCCACCAATGTCGATGAGTTGCTCGCCGGTCAGCAGCGCTTGCAGGCGGTGCTCGACAGCATCGACGATGGCCTGCTGATGATCGACCGCCAAGGCCGCCTTGAACACCTCAACCCCGTCGCGCAACGCCAGCTGGGTTGGGACGAAGAGCGCCTCGGCCAGGGCCTGGGCGAAGCGCTGGGCCGCCCGGAAATGGATGAACAACTGCATCTGGTGCTGCGCGGCGGCAACCTGGAGCGGGCGCCGGAAGATCTGGAAGTGGAAGTCGAAGGTGAGCTGCGCCTGCTGACGTACAGCCTGACCCCGGTGAGCCACACCGAGGGGCATATTCTGGGCGCCGTGATGGTGCTGCATGACGTCACCGAGCAACGTGCCTTTGAGCGGGTGCGCAGCGAGTTCGTGTTGCGCGCCTCCCATGAATTGCGCACACCGGTGACCGGCATGCACATGGCCTTCGGACTTTTCCGCGAGCGAGCCAAGTTCCCGGCTGAGTCGCGCGAAGCCGACCTGCTGGATACGGTCAACGAAGAAATGCAGCGGTTGATGCAGTTGATCAACGATTTGCTCAACTTCTCGCGCTACCAGAACGGCCTGCAGAAACTCACGCTGGGGCCGTGCGACGTCACCGACCTGCTGGAACATGCCCGGGCCCGGTTCGCCGAACCGGCGAACGCGCAACGCGTCGAACTGCTGGTGGAAGCCCAGTCAGGCCTGCCACGCCTGTACGCCGACCAGGCGCAACTGGAGCGCGTGCTCGACAACTTGCTGGGCAATGCCCTGCGGCATACTGCCGAGGATGGGCAGATTCGCTTGCAGGCGCGACGTCATGGCGAACGGGTGATTATCAGCGTCGAGGACAACGGTGAAGGCATTGCCTACGGCCAGCAAGGGCGCATTTTCGAGCCTTTCGTGCAGGTAGGGCGCAAGAAAGGCGGCGCCGGCCTGGGGCTGGCGCTGTGCAAGGAGATCGTGCAATTGCACGGCGGCCGCATGGGCGTGTATTCACGGCCGGGGCAGGGCACACAGTTCTATATGGCCTTGCCTCTGTAAGCACCCATTCAGCGTTGGTTCAAGGCGCGCAGGATCGCCGCGCTTTGTGCATCCGGCGTTCCGTCGAACAACGATGGGCGGAAACGCATCTGGAATGCGGCGATCACGTGACGCGTGGCCACGTCCAGCTCACCGGTTTGCGGCGTCGGGTAGCCCAGACGCGCCAGTTCTTCCTGGAACCAGGTGATGCTCGGCAACTGCGCGGCGTACTGCTGCTGCAATTGCGCCACTGCCTGGGCATTCGGCCAGACCCCCAGGCCCTCATCGGCCAGGCGCTTCCATGGGAACAACGGGCCCGGGTCCAATTTGCGCAGCGGCGCGATATCGCTATGCCCGATGATGTTCCTGGGGTTGATACCGTTACGCTTGCTGATGTCCTTGAGCAGCACCACCAGCGACTTCACCTGCGCCTCGGAATACGGGTACCAGACCCGGCCGGTCGGAGTATCGCTATAGCCGGGGTTGACGATCTCGATGCCGATGGAGCTGGAGTTGAGCCAGGTACGCCCCATCCACTCGCTTTCCCCCGCATGCCAGGCACGCTGGCTTTCATCAACCAGCTTGTAAATTGTGCCTGAGGCGTCATCGCCGATCAGGTAATGGCTGCTGACCTGGCCGTGGGTCAGCAGCGCCAGGGAGCGCTCGAGGTTGGCAGAGGTGTAATGCACCACCACGAACTGCACGCGGTTGTCGTGATTCACGGAAGGATGGCTGGTATTGAGGCGCGGGCCGCTGGAGCAGCCGGCAAGCAGAACAACGGCAACGGCGATGAAGAAAGATTTCATAGGAGAAGGCATTACACAAAGGACGATAATGCAACAGTGTAACGTACCGCTGGCGGGCAAGCGGTCAAATTACATATTCAGAACATTTTTTACGCCGCCTGCACCCGATTACGCCCCGCCGCCTTGGCCCTGTAAAGCGCTTCATCGGCACGCTTGAGTACCAGATCACTGCGCTCGCCCGGCTGGAACTGCGCCACCCCCATGGATACCGTGATGGTCACCGGCTCGCCCTTGAAGTGGAACGGGCAAGCCTCGATGGCCACTCGCAGCATGTCACCGACAGCCAAGGCGTCCGCCAGGGCTGAATCGGGCATCAACAACACAAATTCTTCGCCGCCGAAGCGCGCAATGAAATCAGTCGGGCGCAGGCGTTTGCGCAGCACATTGGCGATGATCTTCAGGACTTTATCGCCGGCCAGGTGGCCGTAGCCGTCGTTGATGCGCTTGAAGTGGTCGAGGTCCAGCATGGCCAGTGACAGGCTGTTGCCACGCTGGTGCCAGGCATTGACCTCATGATCCAGGCGCTCACTCCAGGCCGCGCGGTTGGGCAGGCCGGTGAGCGGATCGATCAGCGCCTTCTGGCGCTGTATCTCCAAATGCTCACGATAGCCCTGGGCTTCCTGCTCCATGTTCGCCACCCGTTCAGCCAGGCCCTGGAGCCGCGCGGCCACTTCCTGCTCGCGCTGGTCGCGCTGTTGTCGGTGCTCGTCCATGGTGCCGAGCAAGCCCTCGAGGTGGCTCTCCAGCACCTGCTTGAGGCTGTCCAGATCGGCGGCGTCCTGCACGCTGCTTTGCAGGCCGTCTACCTGTTCGCGAATTTGCGTGTCCAGCTCCCGCGCGGCGGAGCGGCTGTCGGCGTGCCCTTCGCTGGCGACCTGCAGGTGACCCTGGAATGCCTCAAGACGCTCGTTGAGCTGCTTAAGGTAAGCCTCGAACTCATGCTGGCCGCTGTCGGTAACCGCCAGCATCAGCACCGCCAGGTCATCGAGGATCGGCAGCAGCTCGTACCAGTTCAAGCCATGGGCCAGACGTTCGCGCATGGCTTCGGCCTGTGGTCGGTGGCCCTCGGGCAGGGCCAGGTCTTCCAGCAGGCCGAGCAAGGTGTCTTCAATATGCTTGGCAACCGAGCTATAGGAAGGCTCGGGCGAATCGGGCAGGGCGTAGAGACCATCCGACTGCAGGGCGTCGGAGTCAGGCTCTGCGGTATCCAATACGGGCGGGAGTGAAAGGCTGCCGATCAGCGTTTCCTCTGGCGTATCGACGGGGTCTTGGGGCGCTTCGATAAAAGCCGCGAGTGCGCTTTCGGCAGCGGCGTCTTCGGCTGGGGTGTCAGGCGCCTCGCGATCGAAGGTTTCGTCGGGCATGGGCGCGAGCGACGTTTGAGCAGGCACTTGGAGCTCGGACTTTACGCTGGCCGGTGCCTCTTTGACGGCGGCCGCAGGCTCAGGCGCAGAGACGTCCGTTGTCGGCGGCAACGGCGCGAAAGCTCGCAATGCCTGGGTCAGTTCCTCGGACTGCGCGGGCTCCGGGGCTTCAGGCGCTGCAGGCGAGGGCGCGACGGAGAGCGGCGCAGGGGGTGTCTCGGGCTCGGGCGCTTCGCTCGAGTGCTCCTTGGCACCAAACAGGCGCTGCAATAACCCGGGCCCGGAGCGCGGCGTTTCGCCATCCGGCTCCAGGTTATTCAGCGCCTGTTCCTGCAGGCTGCTCAACTCGCTGAGCAGCAGCGGTATTTCCCGTGCCTGCCCGACTCGACCGTCAAGCTGCTTGGCGAAGGTTTTCAGCGGGCGCGCCACCTCACGGGGCAGCGGCAGTTTCTGCAACTGCGCGACCAGGGCGGTGAGGGCGGTACTGATTTGGTCAACCCGGGTTTCGCGGCGCTGCTCGGAATCCAGCACGGCCTTTTCCAGACGCGGCAGCAGGGCGGCCAGGGCAGCGTCCATGTCGTCAGTGCGCACGACATCGCGCATTTCCTTCATGCATTGATCGACAGCGCGGTCAGTCCCTTCCGCCGCCAGCGTGCTGCGCACCAGCCCTCGACGTAACAGATCGAGGCGGGCGGCCCAGCGGCGTTCGAGCTTGTCTTGCTGCTCAACGCCTTTAAGGTACTTTTCTTTCCAGCGCTGGGCGTCGTCGCTCATGCAACAGGTCCGCCGGGGCCAGGACTCAACGCGGGGAACGCATCAGCCGTCAGCGAGCCCGGCAGACGAATTTCCACCGCGACCGGCAGGTGATCGGAAATGGGGTGCGCCAGCACCTGCACACTTTCCAGTGTGAGGCTCGGGCTGAGCAGGATATGGTCCAGGCAGCGCTGCGGGCGCCAACTGGGAAACGTGGCTTCGACTTGCGGCGCCAGTAAGCCGAGGTCACGCAGCGGGGAATTCTGCAGCAGGTCGTTGGCGTGGGTGTTCATGTCCCCCATCAACACCTGGTGCTTGTAGTTGCCAATCAAGTCGCGCACGTAGGCCAACTGGAGGTTGCGCGTACGCCCGCCGAGGGCCAGGTGCATCATCACCACCACCAAGGCTTCCGGGCCTTCGCCAAAACGCACCAGGATCGCACCGCGCCCCTTGGGGCCTGGCAACGGGTGATCCTCGATGACTGTCGGCTTCAGGCGACTGAGCACACCATTGCTGTGCTGCGCCAGGCGCCCGAGGTTGCGATTGAGTTGCTGGTACCAGTAGGGGAAGGCACCGAGCTGGGCAAGGTGCTCCACCTGATTGATGTAGCCGGAGCGCAGGCTGCCGCCGTCGGCTTCCTGCAGGGCGACCAAGTCGAAGTCGCTGAGCAGGTCGCCGATTTTCTGCAGGTTGCCGGTACGCCCCTTGTGCGGCAGCAAGTGCTGCCAGCCACGCGTGAGGTAGTGCCGATATTTCTCGGTACTGTTACCCACCTGAATATTGAAACTGAGCAGGCGCAGGCGGCTGTCCGCCGGCAGGCCTGTGGACTCCAGGTGATGTTCGTTGACCTGCGGATCATGCAGGCCGACGACACGCTCGGTACCCCAACGACGCATGGCGAGCCCCTTACTTGGCTGCACGCTCTTTGGCGATCAGTTGGTCGGCGACATTGAGGACCGCTTCAGGACCACCGGCAGTGCCAAGGTCGAAACGGTACTTGCCGTTGACGATCAGGGTCGGTACGCCTTGCACGCCATACTTCTGCGCAAGTTCCTTGGCCTGCTTGATCTGGCCCTGGATGGCAAAGGAATTGAAGGTGGCCAGGAACTTGTCTTTATCGACACCCTGGGTGGCCACGAAGTCAGCCATTTCTTCCGGCTTGGTCAGGCGCTTGCCTTCTTTCTGGATCGCGTTAAATACCGCGTTGTGGACCTTATGCTCCACACCCATGGCTTCCAGGGTCAGGAACAGCTGGCCGTGGGCATCCCATGGGCCACCGAACATGGCCGGAATGCGTTTGAAGTTCACGTCCTTGGGCAGCTTCTCGGCCCAAGGGTTGATGGTCGGTTCAAAGGCGTAGCAATGCGGGCAGCCATACCAGAACAGCTCCACCACCTCGATTTTGCCGGGCACCGAAACCGGGACCGGGTTAGTCAGTTCAACGTAGGTTTTACCGGCTTCAAGCGGCACGTCGGCAGCTTGTGCGGTCATGCCGAAGAGACTGGCAGTGACGAGAGCGGCGCTGAGGATCAGTTTACGCATGCTTTACTCCTGGACAAATAAAGTCGCCTCACGCGACCTTTATGTGTGACAGGTCTACGCGGACATGAGTTCGTTAGTGTAACGGCAGCGGCCACAAAAAAGGGCGGCCGTGGCCACCCTTTTTATGCTTGCATCGACGGATTAATCGAGCGTTAACGTTGCCGTCTGTCAGTGCAGGCCCTGGATGTAACTGGAGATTGCAGCAATGTCTTCATCGCTCAGTTTGCGGGCGATGGTGCGCATGGTCATTGCGTCGCCATCATTGGCCCGGCCGGCGTCTTCCTTGCGGAAGTCGGTCAGCTGTTTGGCGATGTAGGCAGCGTGCTGGCCGCTCAAGTGCGGGAAGCCGGCGGCGGCGTTGCCTGCGCCATTTGGCGAATGGCAGCCGGTACAGGCGGGCAGGCCCTTGTCCAGGTCGCCGCCACGGAACAGTTTCTCGCCGCGGGCGACCAGTTTCGGATCAGCAGCTCCCACACTGCTTTTCTGGCTGGCAAAATACGCCGCGATGTCAGCGATGTCCTGATCGCTGGAGTTGGCCAGCAAGCCGGTCATTTCCAGCACCACGCGCTTGCCATCCTTGATTTCGCGCATCTGCTTGGCCAGGTAACGTTCACCCTGGCCGGCCAATTTGGGGAAGTTCGGCGCCGGGCTGTTACCGTCCGGTCCATGGCAAGCACCACACACGGCGGCTTTCGCCTGCCCCGCGGTAGCGTCGCCTGCGGCATGGGCAATACCGGTGATGCCCAAGGTCAACAGCAGACTCACGATCAGTTTGTTCATCAGCTAATCCAACTACGGCTAAGGGTTTAAGAGTTATCTACCGGGTTTACTCACCATCAACTCATTGATGGCCTGGTAATCCTCGGTACTGCAGTCCATGCACAAACCACGCGGCGGCATTGCCTTGAAACCCTGGGGCAATCACTTGATCATGTGGCGATCAATTCAGGGTTTGAGAGCGTTTTGCGTTCTAATGCGCAATAAAGGTCTTTTCGCTCCCGTGAACGTCATCCTTCGCTGGGACAAAGCACACACAAAATCTGCGGCATTATATACTGGCGCTACTGAAACGGAAACGACACCGCTTGCCGCACCCTTTTTCGGCACCGCCCACATCGGAAATCTCATGCAACTCAAGAATCCCATCCTCGGCCTGTGCCAACAGTCCACCTTCATGCTCAGCGCCGCCAAAGTGGACCAATGCCCCGATGACGAAGGCTTTGAAGTCGCCTTTGCCGGCCGTTCCAACGCTGGCAAGTCCAGCGCCCTGAACACGCTCACCCATGCCAGCCTGGCACGCACCTCGAAAACCCCGGGTCGCACGCAGTTACTCAATTTCTTCAAGCTAGACGATGATCGGCGTCTGGTCGACCTGCCGGGCTACGGTTATGCAAAAGTCCCTATCCCGTTGAAGCTGCACTGGCAGCGTCACCTGGAGGCTTACCTGGGTGGTCGGGAGAGTTTGAAAGGTCTGATCCTGATGATGGACATCCGTCATCCAATGACCGATTTCGACCTGTTGATGCTCGATTGGGCGGTCGCCAGCGGCATGCCAATGCATATCCTGCTGACCAAGGCCGACAAGCTGACCTACGGCGCGGCCAAGAACACCCTGCTCAAAGTGCAGTCCGAAATCCGCAAGGGTTGGGGCGATGCGATCACCATCCAATTGTTCTCCGCGCCCAAGCGCATGGGCCTGGAAGACGCCTACACCGTACTGGCCGGCTGGATGGAATTGGCGGACAAGGGCGCGGAAATCGCCGAATAACTTTTGCGCAGGCAAAAAAAACCCCGGACTTCGTATGGGGAGGGGAAGTTCGGGGTCCAAGTTCCGAACCGCTAGGGCGGGGTCCGGATATCTGCCAACACTTAACACAACATAGGAGCATTGAAGGGCTTCACCACCCATTCAGTAACTCTGAGTGGCAGTTCACAGGTTAAGTTCCGGCAGGTTCAAAAAACACTTGGAAATAACTGACGGCAGCTTCCGATCTAAAGCGTTTCGCCATCACCGGGTGTGACGGCGAAACCGCAGAATCAATGCGCCTCGTCCCAGTTATCGCCCACGCCCACGTCCACCACCAGGGGCACGTCCAACTGAGCCGCAGCGCTCATGTGCTCGCGAATTCTTTCGCTGACCTCGGCGACCAGATCCTCACGGACCTCCAGTACCAGTTCGTCGTGCACCTGAAGGATAACCTTGGCGTCCAGGCCTGACTCAGTCAGCCAGTTGTCCACCTTCACCATGGCTTTCTTGATGATGTCCGCTGCCGTGCCCTGCATTGGCGCGTTGATCGCGGTGCGTTCTGCCGCCGCGCGCTCCTGGGGCTTGTTGGAGTTGATGTCCGGCAAGTACAGGCGCCGCCCGAAGAAGGTTTCCACGTAGCCCTGGTCCGCCGCCTGGGCACGGGTGCGCTCCATGTACTCGCGCACACCGGGGTAGCGGGCGAAGTACACATCGATATAGGCCTTGGCAGTCTTGGTGTCGACGCCAATGTCCTTGCCCAGCTTCTGGGCGCCCATGCCATAGATCAGGCCGAAGTTGATCGCCTTGGCGCTGCGGCGCTGGTTGGAGGTGACCTCGCTCAACTCAACCTTGAACACCTCGGCAGCCGTGGCGGTGTGCACGTCCAGGTCATTGCGAAAGGCATTCATCAACCCTTCGTCCTTGGACAGGTGCGCCATGATCCGCAGTTCGATCTGCGAGTAGTCCGCCGCCAGCAGCTTGTAACCCTTGGGCGCGATAAACGCCTGGCGAATGCGTCGCCCCTCGGCGGTGCGCACCGGGATGTTCTGCAGGTTCGGATCGCTGGAGGACAGACGCCCGGTCGCCGCCACCGCCTGGTGGTAGGACGTATGAATACGTCCGGTACGCGGGTTGATCTGTTCCGGCAGGCGGTCGGTGTAGGTGCTTTTTAGCTTGCTCATGCTGCGGTACTGCATGAGTACCTTGGGCAATGGAAAATCATCCTCCGCCAGTTTGGCCAGCACTTCTTCAGCGGTGGATGCCTGGCCCTTGCCGGTTTTTTTCAACACGGGCATGCCGAGCTTCTCGTAGAGGATCGCCCCGAGCTGCTTGGGCGAGCCCAGGTTGAATGTCTCGCCGGCGATTTCGAAGGCCTGGCGCTCCAGCTCGATCATCTTGTTGCCCAGCTCGATGCTCTGGATGCCCAGCAGATCCTTGTCCACCAAGGCACCCTGGCGCTCGATACGCGCCAGCACCGGCACCAGCGGTATTTCGATATCCGTCAGCACACTGGCCAGGCTCGGGATCGCAGTCAACTTCGCGTGCAGTGCCTGATGCAGGCGCAAGGTCACGTCGGCATCTTCGGCCGCGTAAGGGCCGGCTTGCTCCAGAGCGATCTGGTCGAAGGTCAGCTGCTTGGCGCCCCTGCCGGCGATGTCCTGGAAGCTGACGGTGGCGTGGTCCAGGTACTTCTTCGCCAGGCTGTCCATGTCATGGCGGGTCGCGGTGGAGTTCAGCACGTAGGATTCGAGCATGGTATCGAAGGCGATGCCGCGCACGGTGATGCCCTGCGCCGGGTCGCCACCGATGGCGCAGTTGGCCAGGATGTTCATGTCGAACTTGGCGTGCTGGCCGACCTTGAGTTTGGCCGGATCTTCCAGCAAGGGCTTCAAGGCCAGCAGTACGGTGTCACGGTCCAATTGCTCCGGCGCGCCCGTGTAGGCATGCGTCAGCGGGATATAGGCGGCTTCGTGGGCCTGCACCGCAAACGACAGCCCAACCAATTGGGCCTGTTGGGCGTCGATCCCGGTGGTCTCGGTATCGAAGGCAAACAACGTCGCGTCGTTGAGTTTCTTCAGCCACAGATCAAACGTGGCCTGGTCAAGAATAGTGGTGTACACCGTCTCCACCGGCACCGCGAGAACCGCCTCGGCAGGCAGCTCGGCGGCAGGTGCAACTTCGTTGGTCGCCTTGAGTTCGACACGCTTGCTATCGCGCTGGATCTCGTCGTACCAGCTCTTGAACTCGAGCAGCGTGTACAGCTCCAGCAACTTTTCGCGATCCGGCTCGATCAGGTGCAAGTCGTCCAGGCCGATGTCCAGGGGCACGTCGATTTTGATCGTCGCCAGTCGATAGGACAGGAATGCCATCTCCTTGTGCTCTTCCAGCTTGGCCGGCAGCGTCTTGGCGCCACGAATCGGCAGGGTCGGCACAATGTCCAACTGCTCATACAGCTCTTTGAGACCGCCATTGACCCCCACCAGCAGACCGGAGGCGGTCTTCGGACCAATGCCGGGAACCCCAGGGATGTTGTCGGAGGAATCGCCCATCAACGCCAGATAATCGATGATCTGCTCCGGAGCGACGCCGAATTTCTCCTTTACGCCCTCGATGTCCATCGAACTACCGGTCATGGTATTGACCAAGGTAATGTGCCCGTCCACCAGTTGCGCCATGTCCTTGTCGCCGGTGGAGATCACCACCGGGCGGTCAGCGGCGGCGCTGCTGCGGGCCAGGGTGCCGATCACGTCATCGGCCTCGACGCCTTCGACGCACAGCAACGGGAAGCCCAGGGCGATCACGCTCTGGTGCAGGGGTTCGATCTGCAGGCGCATGTCATCGGGCATGCTCGGGCGATTGGCCTTGTAGTCGGCGAACATTTCATCGCGAAAGGTCCCGCCCTTGGCGTCGAATACCACGGCGAACGGGCTGTCCGGGTATTGCTTGCGCAGGCTCTTGAGCATGTTCAACACGCCCTTGACCGCACCGGTCGGCAGGCCTTTGGAGGTGGTCAACGGTGGCAGCGCGTGGAAGGCGCGGTACAGATAAGAAGAACCGTCCACCAGGACGAGGGGCGCTTGGCTCATGAGCAGGATCAACCTTTTCGGCGGGTCAGGCGCTAGAATAGCCGGACCAATGAAAACAAAGGGACAAGGTTATCATGCGTACATTCAATCGCCTGCTGTTGACTGGCTTGATTGCACTCGCTCCGATGGCTGCCATGGCGGCAGACGATGCGCCATCGGGCGATCCGGAAGTGACCATTCGCACGGAAGGCGACAAGACCATCCAGGAGTACCGTCAAAACGGCTTCCTGTATGCCATCAAGGTAACGCCAAAAGGCGCTCCACCGTATTTCCTGGTACGCGCGGATGGAACCGACGCGAACTTCATCCGTTCTGACCAGCCGGATATGCTGATCCCGTCATGGAAGATCTTCGAATGGAAATGATTCCCTAATTTCAACCGGCGCCGCCCTGAGCGGTGCCCGTAACGGCAGTTTTAACCATGTCTGTGTTCACCCCCCTGGCTCGGTCCGAGCTGGAAACCTTTCTTGCCCCTTATGGGCTCGGCCGCCTGCTTGATTTCCAGGGGATTGCCGCCGGTAGCGAAAACACCAATTTCTTTATCAGCCTGGAGCAGGGCGAGTTCGTCCTGACCCTGGTCGAGCGCGGCCCCGTGGCAGAAATGCCATTTTTTATCGAACTGCTCGACGTGCTCCACGACGCCGACCTGCCGGTGCCCTACGCCCTGCGTACCACCGACGGTATCGCTTTGCGCGAACTCAAGGGCAAACCCGCCTTGCTGCAACCGCGCCTGGCCGGCAAGCACATCACACACGCCAACGCCCAGCATTGCGCCCAGGTCGGCGACCTGCTCGGCCACCTGCACCTGGCGACCCAGGGCGACAAGGTCCTGGAGCGCAAGACCGATCGCGGGCTGGAGTGGATGCTCAGTGAAGGCGCGCAGTTGATTTCCCATCTGAACGACGCACAACAGCGTCTGTTGCAGGATGCATTGAACGAGATAGAAGCCCACAAGGCGCAGATTCTCGCCCTGCCACGCGCCAACGTTCATGCCGACCTGTTTCGCGACAACGCGATGTTCGAAGGCACCCACCTGACCGGCCTGATCGACTTCTACAACGCCTGCTCCGGGCCGATGCTGTATGACGTCGCCATCGCCTTGAATGACTGGTGTTCGAACGCCGACGGCGTGATTGATGGGCCGCGCGCCCGTGCGCTGCTGGGTGCTTATGCGGGGTTGCGGCCGTTTACCGCCAAGGAAGCCGAGCTATGGCCGACCATGCTGCGCGTGGCGTGCGTGCGGTTCTGGCTGTCGCGGCTGATCGCAGCCGAGTCGTTTGCCGGGCAGGATGTGCTTATTCACGACCCCGCCGAGTTCGAGCATCGCCTGCTGCAGCGCCAACAGGTGGCTGTGCATCTGCCGTTCGCGCTCTAAAGACCTGCTCGCTCCAAATGTAGGAGCGAGCTCGCTCGCGAAAAACGTCAACGATAACGCGTGCTTTCTGAATGAACGCGGCGCCTGTGAGTTTTTCGCGAGCAAGCTCGCTCCTACAACAAGCCTTAACGCTTGCCCCACATTTAGAGCGACTCCAGGCACCCAGCCAGATCATTGCCCAGCTTTTCCAGCACCTGCTCATAACCCTCAGCAGTGGCCAGGGTGTAGCCGCCCAGCGCATCCAGTTCCGCCAGCTTCACCGGCAAACCTGCCACCAATGTCTCGGCCAATCGCGGCCGCAACGGCGGCTCGCTGAACACGCACGTCTTGCCCACTTCCTGCAGCCGCGTACGCATCGCCGCCACATGCTGGGCGCCGGGCTGCACTTCGGCGGCGACGCTGAACACGCCGGTGTGCTTCAAGCCGTAAGCGTCTTCGAAGTAATCAAAGGCCTCGTGAAACACAAAGTAAGGCTTGCCTTCAACGCCTGCCAGACGCTTCTTCAAGCGTATATCCAAAGCATCCAGGCGACCCGCAAAGGCTTTGGCGTTGCTCTGGTAACGCTCGGCGTTGGCAGGGTCGGCCGCACTGAGGTCAGTCGCCATGCGCGCCGCGATGACACGCGCGTTCACCGTCGACAACCACAAATGCGCATCAACGCTGCCGGGACGATGATCGTGATCATGCTCGTCGGCTTCGTCGGCATGGGAGTGGCTATCTTCGCCGAAACGGCGCAGTTTCATGCCTGGCAGGTCCTGCACGGCGACCGTCGCCGCGGTACGGCCTTTCAGCACGCGCGGCAGAAAAGTTTCCATGTCAGGCCCGATCCAGTACAGCAGGTCGACCGACTGCACGCGCCGTACGTCGGATGGACGCAAGGCGAAGTTATGCGGCGACGCACCCGGCGGCAACAACACCTCCGGAACGGCCACTCCGTCCTGCACAGCCGCGGCGATCAGTTGCAGCGGCTTGATGCTGGTCAGCACCTTGACGTCGGCCTGAGCGGCGCCAGCCACGAACAAACTGGTGACAAATACGACAAAAACGGGAAAAAGTCGGGACACGATGACCACTCAATGGCATAGGAACAGGTAACATAATAACGTCTCTATCAAATATCTGTCGCCGCTCATGCCTATAACACCGCTTGCCAGCCGTCCCCATGACCACTCTCACTGCGTTCACACCGCATTGTCGGAGGCCGACACCCTATGCGCGCAGAAGGGCTTGCGCCTGACCGCGCTGCGTCGACGCGTGCTGGAGCTGGTGTGGCAAAGCCACAAGCCGCTGGGCGCGTACGACATCCTTGGCGTCCTCAGCGAACAGGACGGCCGTCGCGCCGCGCCGCCTACGGTTTACCGCGCGCTGGATTTCCTGCTGGAAAACGGCCTGGTGCACCGCATCGCCTCGCTCAACGCATTTGTCGGCTGCAACCACCCGGAGCACGCGCACCAGGGCCAGTTCCTGATTTGCCGCGAGTGCCACGCCGCCATCGAGCTTGAACAGAAAAGCATCAGTGATGCCATCGTCAAAAGCGCCGCCGGAGTTGGCTTCAGCGTCGAAGGGCAAACGGTCGAAGTGGTCGGCCTGTGCTCGGGTTGTCAGGGGGCTTGATGAGCAACCCGTTAATCCGCCTGGAGCAGGTCGGGGTCACGTTCGCCGGGCAACACGTGCTGGACAACATTGCGCTGAGCGTGGAGCCGGGGCAGATCGTGACCCTGATCGGCCCCAATGGCGCCGGCAAGACCACCCTGGTGCGCGCCGTGCTCGGCCTGCTCAAGCCCGACCGCGGCAGCGTATGGCGCAAGCCCCGGCTGCGCGTGGGCTATATGCCGCAGAAGCTGCACGTGGACCCCACATTGCCGCTGTCGGTATTGCGCTTTCTGCGCCTGGTGCCGGGTGTAGACCGCGCCCGCGCCCAGGCGGCGCTCAAGGAGGTCGGCGCTGAACAGGTGATCGACAGCCCGGTGCAGAGCATCTCCGGCGGTGAAATGCAGCGCGTGCTGCTGGCCCGCGCCCTGCTGCGCGAGCCGGAGCTGCTGGTGCTCGATGAGCCGGTGCAAGGCGTCGACGTCGCCGGCCAGGCCGAGCTGTACAGCCTGATTACCCGTTTGCGCGATCGCCATGGCTGCGGCGTGCTGATGGTCTCCCACGACTTGCACCTGGTGATGAGCACCACCGATCAAGTGGTCTGCCTCAACCGTCACGTGTGCTGCTCCGGCCACCCGGAACAGGTCAGCGGCGACCCGGCGTTCGTCGAGCTGTTCGGTAAGAACGCGCAAAGTCTGGCGATCTATCACCACCATCACGACCACGCCCACGATCTGCATGGCGCCGTTGTCGATGACACTTCTACCCCCCACGTTCATGGAGATAGCTGCAAGCATGGCTGATTTTCTGCTCTACGCCCTGCTGGCAGGCTTGGCTTTGGCGTTGGTGGCGGGCCCGTTGGGTTCGTTCGTGGTCTGGCGGCGCATGGCGTACTTTGGCGACACCTTGTCCCATGCGGCGTTGCTGGGCGTGGCCATGGGCTTCCTGCTGGACGTGAGCCCGACCATCGCCGTAACCGTCGGCTGCCTGCTGCTGGCGGTGTTACTGGTGACGCTGCAGCAGCGCCAGCCGCTGGCGTCCGACACGCTGCTGGGCATCCTGGCGCCGAGCACCCTGTCCCTGGGCCTGGTGGTGCTGAGCTTCATGCATGAAGTGCGCATCGACCTGATGGCCTACCTGTTTGGCGATCTGCTGGCGATCAGTCCTACCGACCTGGCATGGATCCTCGGTGGCAGCGCGGCGGTGCTGGTGCTGCTGGTGAGCCTGTGGCGCCCGCTGCTGGCAATCACCGTGCACGAGGAGCTTGCAACGGTCGAAGGTTTGCCCGTGCCGGCCCTGCGCCTGGCGCTGATGCTGTTGATCGCGGTGGTGATCGCTGTCGCGATGAAGATTGTCGGCGTATTGTTGATCACCTCGCTGCTGATCATTCCAGCCGCCGCCGCTCAGCGCCATGCCCGTTCGCCGGAGCAAATGGCCATCGGCGCCAGTCTGCTGGGCATGCTGGCAGTGTGTGGGGGCCTGGCCTTGTCATGGTTCAAAGACACGCCGGCCGGGCCGTCGATTGTGGTGTCGGCGGCCGCCCTGTTTCTGCTGAGTTTTGTCCTGCCCCGTCGAGGGGTGTAGACTTGCTCGCTTTTTGCGCAAATAGAGAGTCGCAGGAATGAAGCCGTTCACTTTCCGTTATCTGCTCCTTGCCGCATTTTCCCTGCTGCTGGGCGCCTGTCAAAGCACACCGCCCGCCGCCCCCGAAGCGCCGGACCCGCGCGCTGCGGCCATCGCGCAGCTGGAGCAAAACCTGGCCAGCAGCGAATTGGCCACGGCCGAAGACCAGCTCGCCACCTTGCAGGCCCAATCGCCCAATGACCCGGCGCTCGAGGCTTACCAGCGCCAGCTGGCCGAAGCCTACTTGCAGCGCAGCCAGATCGTGCTGCAAAAGGGTGACGTCAACGCCGCCGCCACGGCGCTAAGCCGTGCCCGCGCGCTGATGCCCAAGGCCCCGGCCCTGACCGGCGGCGTCAACAGCGCCATCAGTCATGCGCGCAAAGCCGAGCTGGATCAGGCCGAGGCCGCCCTGAAAGCGGCCGAAGCCAAGCCCGCCGCCAAGGTCATCGACCCGGCGGCGCCGAGCACCACCGTGGCGTTGAATTTGGCGGATGTCGAAGCCATGCGCCATCAGCTGGATGCCATCGCCACCGACGTGGTGAATTACCAGTGCGACGTCAGTATCCAGGTGCCACGCACCGAGGATTACCCGTGGCTGGCCACATTGCTGACCAAACGGGTGAAGCGAATTGATTCGGGGTATGACCTGAAGATTCACCGGCAGATTCTGAAGCACATTCCGGCGCAGGTTGTGCTGATTCCGCGTAAAGCGGACTAAAAGCATCGGGGGCAAGCCCCCTCCCACATTTGAACTGTGAATACATTCAAGTGTGGGAGGGGGCTTGCCCCCGATGACGATCTAACAAACAACCAACAAATTAAGCCGGAATCGCCTTAGCCTTCGGCTCCCGCTCCCACACCCGATGCTGAGCAATCGCGGCAAAGAACGCCTTGAACGCCTTGGCATCCGCCCCCACGATCAACCCCGCATCCGCTTCCAGCTTCAACAGGTCGAGCAATGGCTTCACGTCGCTGGCGACCGCAATGGCCTTCAGGTGCTTGTAAGCTTCCAGCACGTAATGCAATGCCACGCCGTCGCCGCTCAGGGCCTTGACCGACTCCTTGCCGCCCGGGATAAACACCGCGTCGAACGCAATGGACGGCATGCCTTCCATCGACGCATCCACCGGCAGCGACTTGCCATCGGCCGTGGTCACAGGCGCCGACGTCGGCCCGAGCAACTTGGCATGCGCACCTTCAGCCTCCAGGGCTGCCTTGAGTGCCGCAATCGCCGCGCCGTCCACACCGTTCGCCGCCAGAATTGCCACTTTGCGCGTCTTGATGTCACCCGACAGCAGGTTCACCTGGCTCAAGGCCGGCGATTCCTTCAACGACGTTTCACGCACAGGCACCGTGCCTTTGGTCGGCGCCGGCAAGCCCAGGTTTTGCGCAACGCGCTTGGCCAGTTCCAGGTCGATGTTGGCCAGAATCTCATTCACCTGGCGGGCACGGATATGTTCGCGCTCGACCTTGCCCAACTCGAAGCTGTAGGCGGCGATGATGTGCTCTTTCTCGTGATGGCTCATGCTGTTGAAGAACAGCGTGGCCTGGGAGAAGTGGTCGCCGAACGATTCGCTGCGCTCGCGCACCTTGTTGGCATCCACGCGCTCGTAGTAAGTCTCGAAGCCACCATCCGTAGGACCGGGAGGTGTTTCCTTCGGCCAGCCGCCATCGATGGAGTTGGGCTCATAAGCCGCACGCCCTTTATCGATCACCGTGCGATGCTGAGCGTCGCGCTGGCCGTTATGGAACGGCGCCACTGGGCGGTTGATCGGGATCTCATGGAAGTTCGGCCCGCCGAGACGGCTGATCTGGGTGTCCGTGTAGGAAAACAGACGGCCTTGCAGCAGTGGGTCATTGGTGAAGTCGATACCCGGCACGATATGGCCTGGGCAGAACGCAACCTGCTCGACCTCGGCAAAGAAGTTGTCCGGGTTACGGTTGAGCACCATCTTGCCCAGGGGAGTGATCGGTACCAGTTCCTCCGGGATGATCTTGGTCGGGTCGAGCAGGTCGAAGTCGAACTTATGCTCGTCTTCTTCTGCAACGATCTGAACACCCAGCTCCCACTCGGGGTAATCGCCGCTTTCGATCGATTCCCACAGGTCGCGACGGTGGTAGTCGGTGTCTTTACCGGCCAGCTTTTGCGCTTCGTCCCATACCAGCGAGCAGGTGCCGACTTTTGGCCGCCAGTGAAACTTCACAAAGCTCGACTTGCCTTCGGTGTTGATCAAACGGAAGGTATGCACGCCAAAGCCCTGCATGGCACGCAGGCTTTTTGGAATGGCGCGGTCAGACATTGCCCACACCACCATATGCGCCGACTCGGGCACCAGCGAGACAAAATCCCAGAAGGTATCGTGCGCCGACCCGCCGGTAGGAATCTCGTTGTGCGGCTCAGGCTTAACGGCATGCACGAAGTCAGGAAACTTCATCGCATCCTGAATGAAGAACACCGGCATGTTGTTGCCCACCAGGTCGAAGTTGCCTTCCTCGGTGAAAAACTTCACGGCGAAACCGCGTACGTCACGCACGGTGTCACCGGAACCGCGCGGGCCCTGCACTGTGGAAAAACGCGCGAACACCGGCGTTTTATGTTCTGGAGTCCGTAGGAAACCGGCCTTGGTCAGCGCCGAATGGTCGCCGTAGCTCTGGAAATAGCCATGGGCGCCCGTACCACGGGCGTGCACGATGCGCTCCGGAATACGCTCATGGTCAAAGTGCGTGATCTTTTCACGCATGATGAAGTCTTCCAGCAGCGACGGGCCACGCGCGCCGACCTTCAGGGTGTTCTGGTTGTCGGAGATCTTCACGCCCTGGTTGGTGCGCAGGGCCTGACCGGTCGCATCGGAACGGAATTCTTCCAGCGCCTGCAGTTTGGCGTTGGTATTGCCTCGGTCCAGGGTATCAGTGCCCGCGAGTTCACTCTTCGGCGGGGTGGCTGGCTTCTTGGTACTCATCAGTCAAAACTCCTTAGTCAAAGTGGCCAGAGCGGTCCCCGGCTCATTTGAGCGAAACCCCGGACACGGCACCCGGGAGATCGAATTGCTTAAGTAGTGACTGACAGGGTTTTGAGCCGTTCCTTTTTTATGACCTTTGGTCTCGTTATTGCCAAATCGCTGGATGGATGCGAAATAAATGCTAAGAAACGCTATACGGACAGGCTAAAATGCGCGCCCGGCTAACCGCTGATCCCTTTTCCATGCGCCCCACAAGGTTCGCTACGTGATCGAGTTTCAAAACGTCCATAAAACCTACCGCGTCGCCGGTAAGGATATTCCCGCCCTGCACCCCACCAGCCTGCGCGTCGAAAACGGCCAGGTGTTTGGCCTGATTGGCCACTCGGGTGCGGGAAAAAGTACCCTGCTGCGCCTGATTAACCGCCTCGAAGAACCCAGTGGCGGGAAGATCACGGTTGACGGTGAAGAAGTCACCGCGCTGGATGCCAACGGCCTGCGCCGTTTTCGCCAGCAGGTCGGGATGATCTTCCAGCACTTCAACCTGCTGGCGTCCAAGACCGTTGCAGACAACGTGGCGCTGCCGCTGACATTGGCCGGCGAATTGTCGCGCAAGGACATCGACCTGCGCGTGGCTGAACTGCTCGCCCGCGTGGGCCTGTCGGACCACGCCAGGAAGTACCCGGCGCAATTGTCCGGCGGCCAGAAACAGCGCGTCGGCATCGCCCGCGCCCTGGCCACCAAACCCAAGATCCTGCTGTGCGACGAGGCCACCAGCGCCCTCGACCCGCAGACCACCGCCTCGGTCCTGCAACTGTTGGCCGAGATCAACCGCGAACTCAAGCTGACCATCGTGTTGATCACCCATGAAATGGATGTGATTCGCCGCGTCTGCGACCAGGTGGCCGTGATGGACGCCGGCGTGATCGTCGAGCAAGGCTCGGTGGCCGACGTGTTCCTGCATCCAGAGCATCCGACCACCAAGCGCTTCGTCCAGGAAGCTGAACAGGTCGACGAAGGCGAGCAACGCGACGACTTCGCCCACGTGCCGGGCCGTATCGTGCGCCTGACCTTCCAGGGGGACGCGACCTACGCGCCATTGCTGGGTACCGTCGCCCGGGAAACGGGGGTGGACTACAGCATCCTCGCCGGTCGTATCGACCGCATCAAAGACATTCCCTACGGGCAATTGACCCTCGCCGTCACCGGCGGTGACATGGACGCCGCGTTTGCGCGCTTCACCGCCGCCGACGTTCATATGGAGGTGCTGCGCTAATGGACGTTTTCCTGAGTTTCTTTGCCAACATCGACTGGTCCGAAATCTGGCTCGCCACTGGCGATACCATGATCATGCTGTTCGGTTCGCTGTTCTTCACGGTCGTGCTCGGCCTGCCGTTGGGCGTACTGCTGTTTCTGACGAGCCCGCGCCAACTGTTCGAACAGAAGGGCCTATATGCGCTGCTGTCGCTGGTCGTGAACATCCTGCGCTCGCTGCCGTTCATTATCCTGCTGATCGTCATGATTCCGTTCACGGTGTTGATCACCGGGACATCGCTGGGTGTGGCAGGTGCGATTCCGCCGCTGGTCGTGGGCGCCACACCGTTCTTTGCGCGACTGGTGGAAACCGCCTTGCGTGAAGTCGACCGCGGCATCATCGAGGCCACTCAGTCGATGGGCGCAACGACGCGTCAGATCATCACCAACGCCCTGCTGCCCGAAGCCCGCCCCGGCATCTTTGCAGCGATTACGGTGACGGCGATTACACTGGTGTCCTACACGGCGATGGCCGGGGTAGTCGGTGCCGGTGGCCTGGGCGACCTGGCGATCCGCTTCGGTTACCAACGCTTCCAGACCGATGTAATGGTGGTCACCGTGGTAATGCTGTTGATCCTGGTGCAAATTCTGCAAACCGTCGGCGACAGGCTGGTGGTGCACTTTTCTCGAAAATAACGGCCATTGCCGGCCTTCTGCCGGCAGATGCCCGAACAAGGAGCTTGCTGGATGAAAAAACTACTGGTTGCTTTCGCCGCCGTTGCCGCGTTTTCCGCCCATGCCGAGACCATCACGGTCGCCGCATCGCCGGTGCCGCACGCGGAAATCCTCGAATTCGTGAAACCTGCGCTGGCCAAAGAAGGCGTAGACCTGCAGGTCAAAGTCTTCACCGACTATGTACAGCCGAACGTGCAGGTGGCTGAAAAGCGCCTGGACGCCAACTTCTTCCAGCACCAGCCGTACCTGGATGAGTTCAACAAGGCCAAGGGCACTCACCTGGTGAGCGTCGGCGGCGTGCACCTGGAACCGCTGGGCGCGTACTCGAGCAAATACAAAAAGCTGGCCGACCTGCCGGACGGCGCCAATGTGGTGATCCCGAACGACGCCACCAACGGCGGCCGTGCCCTGTTGCTGCTGGCCAACAACGGCCTGATCACCCTGAAGGACCCGACCAACATCCTGTCGACCATCAAGGACATTACCGGTAACACCAAGAACCTGAAATTCCGCGAACTGGAAGCCGCCACCCTGCCGCGCGTACTGACCCAGGTCGACCTGGCGCTGATCAACACCAACTACGCGCTGGAAGCCAAGCTGGACCCGTCCAAGGACGCCCTGGTGATCGAAGGCAGCGACTCGCCTTACGTCAACATCCTGGTGACCCGCGAAGACAACAAGGATTCGGACGCCGTGAAGAAGCTGGTTGCCGCCCTGCACACGCCTGAAGTGAAGCAATTTATCGAAGAGAAGTACAAAGGCGCGATCAAGCCGGCGTTCTGATTCAAAGCGGACGCAGAGCGTCCAAGGCGGCATTCCCACGCAGAGCGTGGGAACGATCAACGATCTCCAACACACTAGAGATCAAAATGTGGGAGGGGGCTTGCCCCCGATAGCGGCGGGTCAGTCAACATCTTCATCGACTGACACCCTGCTATCGGGGGCAAGCCCCCTCCCACATTTGTTTTTTGGCGTGAGCTATTTACGCTGCAGCAACTCCGGCAACTGCGCCACCAGCTTCTGGTTGTTCAACGGCGCACGGATGAACCCGCGCTGGGTGCCATCCGGGCCGATCAGCGCCAGGTTGCCGCTGTGGTCGACGGTGTAGTTCGGCTTGCTGGTGTCCGCAGGAATGAAGGGAATGCTCACGGCATTCGAGACCTTCTGCACCTCCTGCACATTGGTGCCGGTCAACCCCTGAAATTGCGGGTCGAAGTAGCCCAGGTACTGCTTGAGCTGGGTCGGGGTGTCGCGGTTCGGGTCGACGCTGACCAGGATCACTTGCAGCTTGTCCACCGCCTCTTTGGGCAGTTCGCTCTTGATCTGGCGCAGTTGGGCGAGGGTGGTGGGGCAGATGTCCGGGCAGAAGGTGTAGCCGAAGAACAGCAGGCTCCACTTGCCTTTGAGCTCATTGACCAGCACCGGCTGGCCGTCCTGGTTGGTCATGCTCACCGCAGGCAGCTGGCGGCTTTGCGGCAGCAGGATGATGCCGGCGTCGATCAGCGCGGTCGGGTCGCCCTGGCCTTTGCCCGAGAGCACCTTGTTGACGGTCAGGCCCATGATCAATGCCACCAGGGCCACCAGAATGAAGACAGTTTTTTGAGTTCGAGTCATAGGTTCAACAGTAGGTAGTGGTCTACGAGCAGGGCGATAAACAGCAACAGCAGGTACCAGATAGAGTACTTGAAGGTATTGACCGCCGCGTGCGGCTGGCTGCCACGGTACAGCACCCAGGCCCATTGCAGAAAGCGCCCGCCCAATACCGTCGCACAGGCCAGGTACAACAACCCGCTCATATGGATCACATAGGGCATCAGGCTCACCGCCAGCAGGGCGAAGGTGTAGAGCAGGATATGCACTTTGGTGTAATGCTCGCCGTGGGTGACCGGCAGCATCGGGATGTCGGCCTTGGCGTACTCCTCCTTGCGATGGATGGCCAGCGCCCAGAAGTGCGGCGGGGTCCAGGCGAAGATGATCAGCACCAGCAGCAGCGGCTCGGCGCTGACATGCCCGGTCACGGCGACCCAGCCCAACAACGGCGGCGCGGCACCGGCCAGGCCACCGATGACGATATTCTGCGGCGTTGCGCGCTTGAGAAACCCGGTATAGATCACCGCGTAGCCCAGCAACGACGCCAGGGTCAGCCAGGCCGCCAGAGGGTTGGTGAACGCCAGTAACAGCGCCAGGCCCGTCACCGCCAGCACCAACGCAAAGACCAGCGCCGCAACGGCCGAGACCCGCCCCTCGGCCAGTGGCCGTTTGTGAGTGCGCGCCATCAGCGCATCAATGCGCCGATCCACCACATGGTTGACCGCCGCCGCCGCGCCCGCACACAGGGCAATGCCCAGGTTGCCGAACACCAGCACCGTCCACGGCACCCCGGCGCGGGTGGCGAGGAACATGCCCACCAGCGAGGTGATCAGCATCAGCACCACCACTTTCGGCTTGGTCAGCTCCAGATAGTCACGCCAGACCGCCTGGCCGTGACGCGCGCCGGTCAGGGACGCCATGGCAACTCTCCTTTAAGGGTCATCAGGCCCGATGCCGGTTTTCGCGCAATGAACCGCCAGGTGATTGGGTGTGGGTAGCGCACCCGAACCAGGCTGGTGCGTGCGTGATAATTGACCAGCACCAGGGTCAGCAAGAGCGCTGCGCCCCCGGCGTTGTGCGCCACCGCCACCAGCAGCGGCAAGCCGAACGCCACATTGCTCAGGCCCAGGCTGATTTGCGCCGCCAGGGCGATCAACAGCAAGCCCGCCAGGCGCGTCATGCCCACCGCGCGCAACTGCCAGGCCAGGCCCAGCAGCACCAGCGTGACCAGCACCGCACCCACGCGATGGGTAAGATGAATCGCCGTGCGCGCATCGCTGTCCAACTGACCGCCCAGGTAATTGGGCCCGATATGCTGGGTCAGGTGAAAGCCATTGGCGAAGTCCGCCGCCGGCCACCATTGACCGTGACACGTCGGCAAATCTACACAGGCCACCGCCGCATAGTTGGCGCTGACCCAACCGCCCAAGGCAATCTGCCCGATCACCAGCACCAGCCCCGCCGTTGCCCAATATTGCAGGCGCCTGGGTACGATCAATGCGGGCAACACGCCGGACAGACGCAGGCTCAGCAGGAACAGGAGGCTCAAGGTGGCAAAGCCGCCCAGCAAGTGGCCCGTCACCACCTGCGGCCACAGTTTCAGCGTCACCGTCCACATGCCAAACGCCGCCTGGGCGCACACCACTATCAACACGAACAGCGGCAATTTCACCGGCTGGCCCGGGTCACGCCGGTGGCTCCAGGCCCGCGCCGCCAACAGCGCGATGAGGATGGCGAGGGTGCCGGCAAAGTAGCGATGGGTCATCTCGGCCCAGCCCTTGTCGGCCTCCACTGGCGTATCAGGAAAGTGCAGTTCGGCATGGGCCAGCTGGGCTGCGCTTTGCGGCACGCCGATAAAGCCATAGCACCCCGGCCAGTCCGGGCAACCAAGGCCGGCATGGGTCAGGCGGGTATAGGCACCGAGCAACACGACAATCAGCGCCAGCAAGGTGGCAAACAGCGCGAGGCGAAATCCAGGCTTGGCCATGACGATGCCCTTATCCGATGTTCGACAGTTTCAGCAGCAGGCGCAGGTCGTTGAGCAAGTCCTTGCCGTTGACCTTGGCGTCGTAGCGCAGCACCAGGTTGCCGTGGGGGTCGATGACCCACAGTTGCGCATCGCCAGGCGCGGCGGCGTTGCGGTTAAAGGTCGACAGGTCCAGTGAATAGCGCTGCAATTGCGGGTATTCGGCCTTGAGCCGGGTGTCGTAGTCGGTGCCGACCGGCTGCGCACTGGCCAGCGCGTGGCTGGCGCGGGACGCATCGCGACCCAGGCCGATCTGCAGCTGGCGCGCCAGGTACACAAGTTGCTGGCATTCGGCGGCGCAGCTGGCGGGCGCGGTGACCAGCAACTGCCAGCGATCCTCATCGGCCTGCACGCCTATGTCTGCGCGGGTCTGACCGTTACCGATCAGTTCACCGTGATAACTGCGGCTGTCCGGCACCCAGAATTGCAGTTTGTACATAAAGGTCGCCAGCACCATCGGCCCCACCACCATCAGCAGGATCAGGATCAACTGCCAGCGGCCCTTACGCCGGTCCGGCGCTTCAGACACGTTGAGTGGATTCATGGCGGCTCCCATGGCGCTTCTCCTTTGCGTTGTGCCATCCGAGGTAGAGGTAAAGCGCCAGCAGCGCCAGTGACATGGCAAACCACTGCACCGCATACCCCAGGTGTTTTTCCGGCCCCATGGCGACCACAGGCCAGTGGGTGTCGTACGTACCGGGGCCGGCTTCGGCGCGCAGTTCAAAGGCGAACCCATTGCGGCCCAACTCGGCCCACAGGGCGACGGGATGCAACGCGGTCAGCAGGCGCGGCCATTGCACCGTCGCGGGATCAACCTGCAACTGGAAGGTTTCGCCGGGAGCGACGTACACCCAGGCGACCAGATTCACCGGTTGACCCGGC
Organism: Pseudomonas sp. 34 E 7; assembly: GCF_900005715.1. NCBI lineage: Bacteria > Pseudomonadati > Pseudomonadota > Gammaproteobacteria > Pseudomonadales > Pseudomonadaceae > Pseudomonas > Pseudomonas sp. 34 E 7. The sequence goes on along the minus strand of NZ_CVTX01000145.1, from coordinate 160,077 downwards.
GTGGCGAACGCCGGTGGCGTACGGCGATCCGGCCAGGGCAGCCAGCCGCGATTGAGCAGTACCCAAAGGCCGCTGGCCTGATCATGAAAGGGTTGCAGCAACTCGACACCGGCCTTGCCGTCGCGCATACGGTTGTCGAGCAACACACTGTGGTCGGCATCGAAGCTGCCACGCAGATGCACCCGGCGAAAGGCTGGATCGGCGCTCGTCTCAAGCTGCTCGCTGCCAATAGGCTCGGCGGCACGCCGCTCGGCGTAGGTGTCGACCAGCTGCTGTTTTTCCTGACCGCGCGACAGCTGCCAGAACCCCAGGCCAATCATCAACGGCAGCAGCATCAGCACCACCAACGTCGGTGCGATGCCGGGCCTGAAGCACTGTCGGGCACTGGCTATACTGGATTTCATTGCCCCTCCCCGTATGGCCCGGAGCCAGACCATGCTCAAAGCACTGATTGCCCTGATGCTGATCGCGACCGTTGTGAGCCTGTTCAGTGGCTTGTTCTTCCTGGTCAAGGACGAGGGTCATTCCAACCGCCTCGTCACTGCCCTGACCGTACGTGTGGTGTTCGCCGCAATCACCGTGGGGCTGATCGCCTGGGGCTTTTTCAGCGGCCAGTTGGTCTCGCATGCGCCGTGGTAGAACGGCTCACAGCACATACACAAAGAAAAACAGCCCAATCCACACCACATCCACGAAGTGCCAATACCAACTGGCCGCTTCGAAACCGAACTGGTGCTCGGCATTGAAATGCCCCTTCAGGACGCGCATCAGCATCACAAACAGAATGATCGTGCCGATGGTCACGTGGGCGCCGTGAAACCCGGTGAGCATGAAGAAAGTCGCGCCGTACACGCCCGAACCCAGCGTCAGGCCCAGCTCTTTATAGGCGTGGATGTACTCCTCGGCCTGGAACCCGAGAAAGGCCAGGCCCAGCAGTACGGTGAGCGCCAGCCAGAGCTTCAGCGCACCGCGATGCCCTTTGCGCAGGGCATGGTGGGCAATGGTGATGGTCACGCTGGAGCTGACCAGCAGGATGGTGTTGACCAGCGGCAGGCCCCACGGGCTGATGGTGCCTTTGGGCGCCGGGTACAGCTTGGGGTCCGGGTTGTTCAGCAAAGGCCAGGCAAACTCGAAATTGGGCCACAACATATGCGCGATGCCCTTGGGCCCCTCGCCCGCCAACCATGGCCCCGACCAGGTGCGCACGTAAAACAGCGCGCCGAAGAACGCGATGAAGAACATCACTTCGGAAAAGATGAACCAGCTCATGCCCCAGCGAAACGAACGGTCCATTTGCGCACTGTACAAACCGGCGCGGCTCTCCTTGATCACTGCGCCGAACCAGCCGAACAGCATGTAGGCCAGCAACAGTCCGCCAACGAAAAAGATCCACGGGCCGTGGGACTCCGCGCGCAAGGCCTTGAGGTCGTTGAACCACACGGCCAGTCCATACACGGTCACCAACAGGCCAATCGTGGCAATTATCGGCCATTTGCTTTGCGACGGTACGTAGTACGTATCATGAGTCGACATGTATTCGCTCTCCTGATTGAGCGGGCAAACAGTAGCTAGCCGCCGCTGCGGGCCGCCCCTGGCGGCTGGCGCGCGGTGATATCGAACAGCGTGTACGCCAGGGTCAAATGCTTCACATCCTTGGGCATCGCGCGATCGACGATAAAGCGCACCGGCATCTCGATACGTTCGCCCGGCTGCAGCACTTGCTGGGTGAAGCAAAAGCACTCGGTCTTGTGGAAGTACATCGCCGCTTCGGCCGGGGAAATGCTGGGCACTGCCTGGGCGGTCATCGGTTTGTCGGTGGGGTTGTAGGCCACAAACAGCATCTCGGTCACCGCGCCCGGATTGACCACGACTTCGTCGGCCTTGGCATGGAAATCCCAGACCATATCGATGGCGTTGGTGGACAAAAACTGCACCCGCACCTGACGCGACGGGTCGACGACCTGCTCGCCTTCGTATTGCCCGCCAGTCTTGCCATTGATGCCGAACGCCTTGCACATCACGTCGTAAATAGGCACCAGGGCAAAGCCGAAGGCAAACATGGCCAGCACCAGGATCAGCAGGCGTGTGACCAGGCGTTTGAGCGGCACGGAGTCAGCCATGACACCCACCCAAAGCGAACACAATGAATGTGGGAGAGGGCTTGCCCCCGATGGCGGTGTACCAGTCGACACTATCACTGGCTGTGAGATAGCGATCGGGAGCAAGCCCCCTCCCACAGAGGATCACGAGCGTACTCATTTGACCTCCGGCGGCGTGGTGAAGGTGTGGTACGGCGCGGGCGAGGGCACGCTCCATTCCAACCCTTCGGCGCCATCCCACGGCTTGGCCGGTGCGGGCGGGCCGCCGCGGATGCACTTGATCACGATGAACAGGAAGAAAATCTGCGTGGCGCCGAACATGAAGGCGCCAATCGAGGACACCATGTTGAAGTCGGCGAACTGCAGGTTGTAGTCCGGCACCCGGCGCGGCATCCCGGCCAGGCCCACGAAGTGCATCGGGAAGAACGCCATGTTCATGCCCACGAAGGACAGCCAGAAGTGCAGCTTGCCGAGGGTTTCGTCATACATGTGGCCGGTCCATTTCGGCAGCCAGTAGTACGCCGACGCGAAGATGCCGAAGATCGCGCCGGGTACCAGTACGTAATGGAAATGCGCCACCACAAAGTAGGTGTCGTGGTACTGGAAGTCCGCCGGCGCAATCGCCAGCATCAGCCCGGAAAAGCCGCCGATGGTGAACAGGATCACAAAGGCCACCGCAAACAGCATCGGCGTCTCGAAGGTCAACGAGCCCTGCCACATGGTGCTGACCCAGTTGAACACCTTGACCCCGGTAGGCACCGCAATCAGCAGGGTGGCGTACATGAAGAACAGCTCGCCCACCAACGGAATGCCGACCACGAACATGTGGTGCGCCCACACGATGAACGACAGGAACGCAATGCTGGCCGTGGCGTAGACCATCGAGGTGTAGCCAAACAACGGCTTGCGCGAGAAGGTCGGGATGATCGAGCTGACGGCGCCAAAGGCCGGCAGGATCATGATGTACACCTCGGGGTGGCCGAAGAACCAGAACACATGCTGGAACAGCACGGGATCACCACCGCCCGCCGCACTGAAAAAGCTGGTGCCGAAGTGGATGTCCATCAGCATCATGGTCACGCAACCGGCCAGCACCGGCATCACCGCAATCAGCAGGAACGCGGTGATCAGCCAGGTCCACACGAACAGCGGCATTTTCATCAGGGTCATGCCCGGTGCGCGCAAGTTGAGGATGGTTGCGACCACGTTGATCGCGCCCATGATCGAACTGATGCCCATCAGGTGAATGGCGAAGATGAAGAACGTCACGCTTTCCGGCGCATAGGTGGTGGAGAGCGGGGCGTAGAAAGTCCAGCCGAAATTCGGCCCGCCGCCGGGGCTGAACAGGGTCGACACCAGCAGCAGGAACGCCGCCGGCAGCAGCCAGAAGCTGAAGTTGTTCATGCGCGGCAGGGCCATGTCCGGCGCGCCGATCATCAGCGGGATCATCCAGTTGGCCAGGCCGACAAAGGCCGGCATCACCGCGCCAAACACCATGATCAAGCCATGCATGGTGGTCATCTGGTTGAAGAACGCCGGCTCCACGATCTGCAGGCCGGGCTGGAACAGTTCGGCGCGGATCACCATGGCGAACGAACCGCCCAGCAGGAACATGGTGAAGGCGAACCACAGGTACATTGTGCCGATGTCCTTGTGATTAGTGGTCAGCACCCAGCGCATCAACCCTTTGGCGGGGCCGTGGGCGTGGTCGGCGTGACGATGGTCATCGATCACAGTGCTCATGGCCGTTCTCCTGCAAGCGAGTAAGCGGGGCGATTCAGTGCATGTGCAATGAAGGTAGTCATTTGCTTTGCGCCTGTTTCAGAGCCAGCACGTCTTTGGGCGTGACCATGTCGCCTTTGTTATTGCCCCAGGCATTGCGCTCGTAGGTCACGACAGCGGCGATATCGACTTCCGAAAGTTGCTTGCCGAAGGCCGCCATCGCGGTGCCGGGTTTGCCGTGATAGACAATGTTCAGGTGATCGGCGGCCGGACCAGTGGCGATTTTCGAGCCCTTGAGCGCCGGGAACATCGGCGGCAGGCCCTGGCCTTCGGCCTGGTGACAGGCCACACAGGTGGTGTGGTAGACCTTGTCGCCGCGCGCGACCAACTCTTCCAGCGTCCACTCCTTGGAGGTCAGTTCCTTGAGCTTGACCGCTTCTTGTTTGCGCTCACCGAGCCAGGTGTCGTAGTCAGCCTTGGATTTGACTTCGACCACAATGGGCATGAACCCATGGTCCTTGCCGCACAATTCGGCGCACTGGCCGCGATAGATGCCGGGCTTCTCGACACGGGTCCAGGCCTCGTTGACGAAGCCGGGGATGGCGTCACGCTTGACGGCAAACGCCGGCACCCACCAGGAGTGGATCACGTCAGCGGCGGTCACCAGAAAGCGCACCTTGGCGCCCACCGGCAACACCAGCGGCTGGTCGACTTCCAACAGGTAATGTTCGCCCTTGGTGGCCTGGTTATGGATCTGTTCGGCGGGCGTGGCCAGGTTGCTGAAGAACTCCACGTCCTGGCCCAGGTATTTGTAATGCCACTTCCACTGATAGCCGGTGACCTGGATATCGATATCCGACTCACTGCTGTCGTAGATGTTGATCAGGGTCTTGGTCGCTGGAATGGCCATGGCCACCAGGATCAGCAATGGCACCACGGTCCAAAGAATTTCTACGGTGGTGCTCTCATGGAATTTGGCCGCTACCTGGCCCGTGGACCGGCGATGCAGAATCATCGACCAGAACATCGCGCCAAACACGACGATGCCGATCACCACACAAATCCAGAAAATGGTCATGTGCAGGTCAAACACAGCGTGACTGACTTCAGTGGCCCCTGGCGCCATATTCGTTGTCCAGGCCGCGTGGGCCTGGCCGAATACCGACCACAACAGTAAGCCCATCCAAACGTGTGGATGTCGCGTCATTGCGGGTTCCCCTTTATGTTTCTTGTTATCCCGCCGGTTTGCACCTGCGGCCAAGGGAGCGGCTTCCAGACTGCTTACAACCGCCAAGCCTTGCCTGCTTCTGCAGTTGGGCGTCATCAGCTAATTGCGTACAAATCCGAGTATAGACAGCCGTAGCGACCCCACAATGTGTAGGGGCAAATGAGTGAAAACAGACGGACCGGGGCCCAATGCAATGGGCGGCAGAATCGTTTATCCGGCCAAGGCTGGTATTTCGATATAACGTCTACGTATAACCATGAAATAATTATGACAAATGCGTCTTAGGCGCTCGTATAAACGAGCTACCTTATCCTCTCCCTTTTCCTACACCTGCATGACTGGAGCCTTCATGAACACCGCCGCATTGCGCGAGCAGATTTCCCGTGCCCATCAACACGAAGCCACGACGGGCCAGCTTGCCCGGCAACTGGAAAAACAATTGCCGCACCTGCATTCGGCCATTTCCCTGGCTGACGGTGATCGCAACATTGTCATGACCCGCTTTGTCACCGCCTACATCGACCTTGTCCCCGAGTTGCTCGACGCTGCCAATGACGTGGCACGCGAAGCCGGGATCGAAAGCCAGATAAAGCCCGTGCTGAAGATCGCCGAGCATTTCTTCCTGCAGCCGCCGGCGATTCTGGCCGGCCACGAAGGCCTGGACGGCCTGCTGGACGAGGCCTACCTGGCCCATCGTCTGGTGGAAGAGGTCAACGATCTGTACATCAAGCATTTCGGCCAGCCGCTGATTCCGGCCGATACCACCGTCGCCAACCTGATTGCCCATCAATTGATCGGTGAAGGTTTCGCCAACCAGCTGGATGAAGCCGTGCACCTGGCGGTGGATGAGATGCTTAACGAGGAGAGCTTTGCGCTGGAGTCGGTCGAGGCTTATCGCGAAACGCTCAAAAGCCCGAACACAGAAGCCGCGTGGAAGCGCTGGCCATGCCTGTCGCGCCAGTTGGGCGTTGAGCTGGCACTGGATCAGCCTGCCTGAATCTCGAGTCCGATAAAACTCCAATGTGGGAGGGGGCTTGCCCCCTCCCACATTTTTTACCCGGTTTCGTCAGGTGGTGGACGGCGCCGAGCCAATTCCCACCGTCGTTCGCACTCGACCTTCCAACCGACGCTTCAAGCCACGCGCTTCGATCACCAGCTTCGAGCCCTTGGCCGCATTGGCCCGTCCCCATTCCTCCAGCAACTCCAGGCAGGAATGGTCGATATAGCTCAGGTTATTGAGCGGCACATGCACGGTGGTTCCGGTCGGCACGGTCGACAGCACCTGCGTCAACGCCGGTACTTTGAGGAACGTCGCCGCGCCGGTCAGGCGCAACTCCATCTCACCGTCCTGAGGCAAATCGACCAGGCTGATTTTCAGCCGTGATGCCTTGAAGGCCAGCTTGACCAGCGTCAGCCCGAAGCCCACCAGCACCCCCGTCAGCAGGTCGGTGAAGATGATCGCCAACGCCGTGGCGGCATAGGTGAACATCGGCATCCGGCCATAACGTCCCAAGGCCTTGAACGCCTTCACGTCCACCAGCTTGATCCCGGTATACACCAGCACGCCGGCCAGGCTCGCCACCGGGATGCTTTGCAGCACACTCGACAGCAACAGCACGAAGCCCAGCAACCACACGCCATGGAACATCGCCGACAACCGCGTGGTGGCGCCCGCCTGGACGTTGGCCGAACTGCGCACAATCACACCGGTCATCGGCAAGGCACCGACCAATCCGCACAGCATGTTGCCCACGCCCTGGGCGGACAACTCCTTATCGAAATCCGAGCGCTGCCCGCTGTGCATGCGGTCGACCGCTGCGGCGGACAGCAGCGTCTCGGCACTGGCGATAAACGCGACGGCAAATGCGGCGATCAGCAGTTGCGGGTCAGCCAGGTTGAGCAGGTCGCTGGGGCGCAACCAATCGATGGCATCGGACAGGTTCGCCGGTACTTCCACACGCTTGACCTGCAATGCCAGCACCAGGCTGGTCACCGTCGCCAGGCCCACGCCCAGCAGAGCGCCTGGCACAAAGCGCAGTTTTTGCGGCCGGAATTTATCCCACAGGTACATCACCAGCATGGTCGACACACCGAGCAGGCCCGCCTGCCAGCCGAGCCCGCCGCCGAGGGTGGGAATCGCGTCGACCAACGCGGCCGGAAAGCCCGCCAGGTTATCCAACCCCGACGGTTTGGGCGCACCGTCGAGCATCACATGGATCTGCGACAGCACGATCAATACGCCGATCCCCGCCAGCATGCCGTATACCACCGCCGGCGCCGTCACGCGGAACCAGCAGCCCAGGCGCAGACGCCCGGCCACCAATTGCAGGAAACCCGCCAGCAGCAGGATAGGTCCCAGCATCATCATGCCGTGCTGGCGCACCAACTCGAACACCAACACCGCCAAGCCCGCTGCCGGGCCACTGACTTGCAGCGGAGACCCCGCCAACCAGCCCACCACCAGACCACCGATGATACCGGTGATCAAGCCCTTGGCCGGCGGCATGCCGGACGCGATTGCAATCCCCATGCACAAGGGCAGGGCGACCAGGAACACCACCACGGAGGCAAGCAGCTCCCGCGGCAGAACAGCTTTTAATTGAGCAGCACGCATGATGACTCTCCCGAGGCATTCGCCGGGCGCGGTAAAGCCTGGCTGCATCCATGGCAGCCACCGCATTACCCGGCAGGGAAGTGTGTTAGAAGCGCGCTTTAGGCGTCGCGGATGGAATCGGGCCTTCGCCGCCCAACGGTCGGAACGCCGACTGATCCGCATCGTAGGCCCGGATTTCGCTGGTCTCGATGTTGTAGATCCAGCCATGAATAAACAATTGGCCATTGGCCATGCGCGAAGCCACGGAAGGGTGGGTGCGCAAGTGCTGCAACTGGGCGATGACGTTTTCTTCGGTCAGTACCTTCATGCTTTCGCCTTCATTGGCGCAGTCACAGTTGTCGTGGACCATCGTCTTGGCGACCTCGGCATGACGCAACCAGGCCTTGACCGTCGGCATCTTCTCGAGGCTGTCGGGATTGAGCACCGCGCGCATGGCGCCGCAATCGGAATGCCCGCACACGATGATGTGCTGTACGCCAAGGGCGAGTACCGCGTACTCGATGGCCGTAGAAACACCGCCGTTCATCTGGCCATAAGGAGGGACCACGTTACCCACGTTGCGGGTCACGAACAGGTCGCCGGGCGAACTTTGGGTAATCAGCTCGGGCACGATGCGCGAGTCGGCGCAGGTAATGAACATCGCGCGCGGGCTCTGGGCCGTGGCGAGTTTCTTGAAGAGTTCTTCCTGCTGGGGGAAGACGTCGTGATGAAAATGCAAAAAACCGTCGACGATATGCTGCAGCGCTGCATCGGCGGTTTCCGCCACTTGAGGGGCTGAAGCCGACGCAGCCAACGGCTGTTTATCCTTATCACTCATGATTCAACCTCTTGATCAATGCAGGGGAAGTGTTCAAGTCAGTTCGACGCTCGGGCGGTGAAATAGTTGGGAAACTCCAACGACCAGGGCGCCGACTCATTAGTCACTCGTCGAACAAGGTACCCGTCGAAACTTAACTCAAACTGAATGAACCGCTCTAGATCGAGGGTTTCAGTGATATTAAAACGCGACTATTCGTACGGTAGTTTCCCATTTGTCTTCTTCCTACAACAATGCCATTTGCCTGCCCGGTGGGCAAAATGCGGTGCAATCGAGATTGAAGCCTTCCCGGCGATTGAGCCCCAGGCGTTTGATCGCCTTGCTGAAACGCTGTGCCAGCAGATCGGCAAACGGGCCCTCACCGCGCATGCGCACCCCGAAGCGGCTGTCATACACCTCGCCACCACGCACCTGACGCACCAGGCTCATCACATGCGCCGCGCGCTGCGGGTAATGCGCCGCCAGCCACTCCTCGAACAGCGGCGCCACCTCGAGCGGCAGGCGCAGCATCATGTACGCGGCACTTTGCGCACCGGCGGCATGGGCCTCGATGAGCAGGCTTTCCAACTCGCTGTCGTTGATCATCGGAATCATCGGCGAGCACAGCACGCCGACCGGAATACCCGCCTCCCGCATCACCCGTATCGCCCGCAACCGCGCCTTGGGTGCCGCCGCACGCGGCTCCAGGATGCGCTTGAGCTCATCGTCGAGGCTGGTGAGGCTGATCATCACCGCCACAAGCCGTTGGCGGGCCAGTTCGGCGAGCAGGTCCAGGTCGCGCAGGATCAATGAGCCCTTGGTGATGATAGTCACCGGGTGCCGATAGCGCAGCAGCACTTCGAGGGTTTGCCGGGTGATCCTGTATTCACGCTCGATAGGCTGGTACGGGTCGGTGTTGGAGCCCAGGTTGATCGGCGCGCACACATATCCCGGCTTCGAGAGTTGCTGCTCCAGCACGTCGGCGGCATTGCTCTTGGCGATCAACCGGGTTTCGAAATCCAGCCCCGGTGACATGTCCCAGTAGGCATGGCTGGGCCGTGCATAGCAGTAGATGCAGCCATGTTCGCAGCCGCGATAGGGGTTGATGGAGCGATCGAACGGCAAGTCCGGCGAGTTATTGCGGGTGATGATGGTCTTGGCCGTTTCGATACGCACTTCGGTGCCCTGGGTGGGCGGCACTTCCTGGAACCAGCCGTCGTCCTCGGCCACGCTGACGGTGGGGGCGAAACGGTTGTGCAGGTTGGTGGCCGTGCCCCGGCCACGGGGTGGCAGTGCAGTGGTCATGAAAACGCCTCGATACTGTTTTTATATACAGTATCGAGGCGCGCGCTATCTGACCAGTGCCGTTTGGCGGTCAGTGCTTTTGCGTGACCTGCCCCAGATCGTCACCCGAGGTGGTGCGCATATCGCTCTTGCGCAGGTCGGCCACGTCGCTTGCGCTCACGGGTGCGCCCTGATTGCCCCAGCTGCCGCGGATGAAACTGACCACATCCGCCACTTCTTGGTCCGACAAGCGCCAGGCGAATGCCGGCATGGTGAAGGTCGATGGCGCAGCGTGGGTGGCGGGCAAGGTGCCGCCGTTCAGCACGATGTTGATCAACGACGTGGCATCCGCCGTCTGCAGCACCGGGTTGCCCGCGAGCGCCGGGAACACCCGGGTATAGCCATGCCCATCGGTACGGTGGCAGGCCGCGCAGTTGTCGATGTACACCGAGGCGCCCGGCTTGCTGTCATCCCCTTTCCAGAGCGCCTGGGCCACTTGTTGGTCGTACTGGTGCGGCTGGTCCTTGGGGTCCACCGCCGGCAGGCTCTTGAGGTAGCGAGCGATAGCGGTCAGGTCGTCCTGGGACATGTATTGCATGCTGTGGACCACCACATCGCTCATGCCGCCGAACACCGCGCTGCGATCACTGCGACCGGTCTTGAGAAATTGCACCAGTTGCTCTTCGCTCCAGCTGCCGAGGCCGTCCTTGTGGTCGCCGCGCAGGCTTTTCGCAATCCAGCCTTCCAGCGGCGCGCTGCCGGACAGGAATGCGCTGCCGTCGGCGGCGCTCAGGGCTTTTTCCTGCATGGTCAGGGCGCGCGGTGTATGGCACGCACCGCAATGGCCGAGGCCTTCGACCAGGTAGGCGCCACGACTGACCACCGGATCGGCGGTGGTCGGTACCTGATGCTCCTCGACCGATGGCGCGAACATCCAGCGCCATGCCGCCAGGGGCCAGCGCATGCTCAACGGCCAGGGAATATCACTGTCCCGGTTCTGCTGGGCGACCGGCTCGACGCCTTTCATGAAGTAGGTATATAGCGCCTGCATATCGCTGTCGCTGACGCGTGCGTAAGACGGGTAGGGCATTGCCGGGTAAAGCGTACTACCGCTCTTGGCGACGCCATGGCGCACGGCCTTGTCGAAGTCTTCGAAGCTGTAGTCACCCAGGCCGGTCTTGTCCGGTGTGATGTTGGTGGAGTAAATCACGCCAATGGGGGTTTCCATCGGCAGGCCGCCGGCGAATGGCTTGCCGCCCTTGGCGGTGTGGCAAGCCACACAATCACCGGCGCGGGCCAGGTATTCACCTTGCTTGATCAGGTCGGTTTCAGCCGCACTGACCGAGCAACTGCTCAGCAGCGCCAGAGAGGCGATAACGAGTGCTTTCATGGTCATCGCTCCTTATGCCTGAACCAGCGGGCCGGGGTTTTTCAGGTACTGCTCGCGGATTGCCCGAGCCGACCAATAGGTCAAAGCTGCCACCAGACCGGTAGGGTTGTAGCCCAAACCTTGTGGGAAAGCAGACGCCCCCGGGACAAACACGTTGTGTACATCCCAGCTCTGCAGGTAGCGGTTCAACGCGCTGGTTTTCGGGTCGGTGCCCATGATCGCGCCACCGTTGAGGTGCGTGGTCTGGTACGACGCGGTATTGAAATGCTCGCCGACTTTTTTGCCCAACACGGCGATGGCCTTGGGATTCATGGCCTGGGCGACCTTGCCCATTTTTTCCATCATGAAGCGGTTCATCTTGATGTCGTTTTCCTGCCAGTCGAAGGTCATTCGCAACAGCGGCAGGCCGTAGGCATCGCGGTAAACCGGGTCCAGATCCAGGTAATTGCTGCGGTAGGACTGATGCGCACCGTGGGAATCCATCGACACCTGGTGGGTGTAGTAATCGGCGGTGGCACGCTTCCACGCGCTGCCCCAGGCCGGCGTGCCCGGCGGGTTGGAAGTGCCGGCAATCGGCCGGCTGCCCGCCTGGTTGACCCACATCGGCGAGCCGCCCACGAAGCCGTGGGGGCCGTGGTCGAAGTTGTCGGCGTTGAAGTCGTCGATGGCCACGCCATTGCCGCCCGCGCCGATAAAGTTGTTGGTGTGGGTGTCCTTGTCGAAGAACGCCTTGATGGTGCCCATGTTCTGGTAGGCAAAGTTCCTGCCGACCACGCCTTCATTGGTAATCGGGTCGTAAGGCTTGCCGATGCCCGACAGCAGCATCAGGCGCACATTGTGGAACTGGAATGCGCCGAGGATCACCAGGTCCGCCGGTTGTTCGCACTCGCGACCCTGGCCGTCGACATAGCTCACACCGGTGGCTTTCTTCCCGGTGCTGTCGAGGTTGACCTTGAGCACATGGGAATTGGGCCGCAACTCGAAATTCGGCACCTGGCGCAACGCCGGCAGGATGTTCACGTTCGGCGACGCCTTGGAGTACATGTAGCACACGTAGCCACTGCAAAAGCCGCAGAAGTTGCACGGCCCCATCTGCGCGCCGTAAGGGTTGGTGTAGGGCCCGGAGGTATTGGCCGACGGCAGGTTGTAGGGTTTGTAACCCACATCAGCAGCCGCTTTCTGAAACAACTGCGCGGAGACCGTGTTTTTCTGCGCCTCCAGCGGGAAGGGGTTGGAGCGATCCGGTGCATAGGGGTTGCCGCCGCGACCTTCACCGACCAATTGACCCTTGACGGTCCAGGCCTGGCCGGAAGTGCCAAAGACTTTTTCCGCGTAGTCGAAAAACGGCTCCAGTTCTTCGTAGCTGACGCCGAAGTCCTGGATGGTCATGTCCTTGGGAATGAAGTGCTTCCCATAGCGTTCCTCGTAGTGGCTGCGCATGCGCAACTCGATGGGGTCGACGCGAAAATGCACGCCCGACCAGTGCAGGCCTGCACCGCCGACGCCGTTACCCGGCAAGAAGGCGCCGAGCTGACGGTTGGGCAGGGCGACGTCATTCACACTATGGCGAATGGTCACGGTTTCTTTGGAAATGTCCTGGAAGAGCTTTTTACGCACGCTGTAGGTCAATTCGTCGATGACCTGGGGATAGTTGCCGTCCGGGTAGGTGTCCTGCATCGGGCCGCGCTCCAGCGCTACCACGTTGAGGCCGGCCTCGGTCAGTTCCTTGGCCATGATCGCACCGGTCCAGCCGAAGCCCACGATCACCGCGTCCACTTTCTTCATGATGGTCGCCACGCTCATGCCCTCTCGCCGCGAATGGAAACAGCCGGGAAGGGGTATTGCTCGTTGCGCTCCACCCAATCCATGAAATCGGCGCGGGCGCCGGGGAAACCGATCATGGTCCAGCCGACCATGCCTTTGTTGCCACCGTGGATGGGGTCGCAGAAGAAGCCTTCCTTGGTGTTCTGCAACAGCAGGTTGAAGAACATCTTTGGCGGCACTGCCGCGAAGTGAGCGCTCACTTCACTGCCACCCGCCTCAAGGCGGCGCAACATGTCGTCTCGGGTAGCGCTGTCTTGCGCAGCAAAAGCTTTACCGTTGAACGCCTTCGACCAGGCATCCGTCGCGGCGATACCCAGGCGATAGATCTCCTTGGGCACCAATTTGCTCTGCCAGCCCATCTCCGGCGCGGCGTCGGCATTGAAGGGGCCTTGCATGAACCACAGCGCGCCACTGGCGTACGGGGTGTTCATCTGACGGTCGATGTATTCCGGCGCACCGGCTTCCAGAGCGCCTGGGCCCTGGGCATCGGCGGGAATCAAACGCTCGACGGCGGCGTTGATAAACGCCCATTCCTCGGCGGTGAAATAAGTCGGTTCATACGCCTTGTCACTGGGAGCCGGCTGGACTGGCGCGGCCTGGACAGGCTCGGGCGTGGCCATCAGCATCGAACCGCCAAGGCCGGTACTGGCAACCGTGACCACCGGGATCAAGGTCAAGGATTTGCGCAAAAAATCACGCCGGGGGTTGTCTTGATCTTGATCAGACATGGGTGCACCTCATCATGTGGTCACGGGTATATCAGCCGCTTCTGGGAGCAGCGTGAAGGTTTGCCAACGAGTGGGATCCAAAGACAGAACACTTTCGCAAACAATATTTACAAATGATAGCAGGCTAAGAATTGGGAAGAATCTCTTCAATAACAAAAACAGCGGATCAGATCTGATGATTCACAATTCTTTGACGAGCACCTCACGCCCCATTCACCCCGTGCGTACGACTCTGGACATCATCCACATTGCCCAATTCGGTTACGTTAAAAATGTTCAAGATTCGACTGTTGCCGGCCTTCGGCTTGGCACTGATGGCCCTGATCACTGCCGTTAATGTCCACGCCGATAGCACCACCTCTTCCATTCGCTCGCCTGAGTGGGCCCAGCCAGTGGGTGATCAATACAATCTGCACCAGATGACGCCCACGCTCTATCGCAGCGCGTTGCCAGACAGTGATGCAGTGCCCGTGCTGGAAAAACTGAAGATTGGCACGGTGATCAACTTTTTGCCGGAGTCCGATTCGGCTTGGCTGAAGTCAGCGGATATAAAGCAGGTGCAAATTATTTATCGTACCAACCATGTCGACGATTCCGATGTGCTGGCGGCACTGCGAGCGATTCAAGAGGCTCAGGCCAACGGCTCGGTGTTGATGCATTGCAAACACGGCTCTGACCGCACCGGGCTGATGGCCGCGATGTATCGGGTAGTGATTCAGGGATGGAGCAAGGAAGACGCACTCAACGAGATGACTCTGGGCGGCTATGGCAGCAGTAACGGCTTCAAGGATGGCGTTCGTTACATGATGAAAGCCGATATCGACAAGTTGCGCACAGCCTTGGCGAATGGCGATTGCAGCACCAGCGCGTTTGCGCTGTGCTCGATGAAAGATTGGATCACCACAACGGGCAAGGAAGAGAAAGAATTGTAGGAGCGCGCTCGCTCGCGAAAAACTCGATTACGCCACGTTTATCCGGGAAACACGCGTTATCGTTAACGTTTTTCGCGAGCAAGCTCGCTCCTACAGTTAAGTGCCGCTTTAGTCTTTTTTCAGCTTCGGGTTAGGAAAGAACTGCACCGCTTGCACCTTCGGGTCCGCCGGCGCTTTCAACGCCGAGGTATTGACCCGCGTGCCCAACTCCCTGGGCACTGACAGCCCCTGATCATTGAGCGTATCGGTATAGCCGCAGGCCACACATTCGCGGTGCGGCACGTTGTCCTCGGTCCACATCTTCAGCTTGTCCGGCTCGCTGCACGCCGGGCAGACCGCCCCGGCGATAAATTGCTTTTTGGTAATCACAGGCCCTTCACTCATGCTGCCGCGTCCTCACTCAGGCCGCTGTGGCGCAAGAGTGCGTCAATCGACGGCGCCCGTCCGCGGAAGTCGACGAACAACACCATCGGCTCCTGGGAACCGCCCCGTGCCAGTATCGCTTCCCGGAAGGCGCGACCGGTCTGGGCATTGAGCACGCCGTCTTCTTCGAACTTGGAGAAGGCATCCGCCGAGAGCACTTCGGCCCACTTGTAGCTGTAGTAACCCGCCGCATAACCGCCGGCAAAGATATGCGCAAAGCTATTGGGGAAACGATTGTAGGCCGGCGGACGCATCACCGAGACTTCATCGCGCACACCGTCGAGTACCTGCGCCACACTGCGTCCGTCGCCGTGGGTGGCGTGCAGTTCGAAGTCGAACAGCGAGAACTCGAGCTGGCGCACCATCATCAGGCCGGACTGGAAATTCTTCGCCGCGAGCATTTTTTCCAGCAGGTCCTGGGGCAGCGGTTCACCGGTTTCGTAGTGACCGGAAATCAGCGCCAGGCCTTCAGGCTCCCAGCACCAGTTCTCCATGAACTGGCTCGGCAGCTCCACCGCATCCCAGGCCACGCCATTGATACCGGATACGCCGGCGTGTTCAACGCGGGTCAGCAGGTGGTGCAGGCCATGGCCGAACTCGTGGAACAGGGTGGTGACTTCATCGTGGGTCAGCAGCGCAGGCTTGCCACTGTCGGCCGGGGTGAAGTTGCACACCAGGTTGGCCACCGGGCTTTGCAGCACGCCATCGATGGTGCGGCGACGGTCGCGGGCGCCGTCCATCCAGGCACCGCCACGCTTGTTGGCGCGGGCATACAAATCAAAGAAGAAGCGGCCGACGTGCTGGCCGTTTTCCTTGATCTCGAACAGGCGCACGTCCGGGTGCCAGGCGTCGAAACCTTTCTGTTCGGCGATTTCAATGCCGTACAGGCGCTGCACAATGGCGAACAGGCCGCCCAATACCTTGTCGATCGGGAAGTAGGCGCGCAAGGCTTCCTGGGACACGCTGTAGCGCTGCTCGCGCAGTTTTTCGCCGTAGAAACCGCTGTCCCAGCTTTGCAGATCAGGGCAACCCTGTTCAGCGGCGTAGGCTTTGAGCTGCTGCAGGTCCTGGGTGGCGAACGGCTTGCTGCGCCGGGCCAGATCGCGCAGGAAACTCAACACCTGATCGCTCGACTCGGCCATTTTGGTGGCCAGGCTCAGTTCGGCGAACGACGCGTAGCCCAGCAATTGAGCCAGTTCCTGACGCAAGTCGAGGATCTGTTCCATCACCGGGCCGTTATCGTTCTGACCGGCATTCGGGCCCTGGTCCGACGCGCGGGTGCAGTAGGCCGCGTAGACTTCTTCACGCAGGGCACGGTCCTGGGCGTAGGTCATTACCGCGTAATAGCTGGGAAATTCGAGGGTGATCAGCCAGCCATCGAGACCTTTGGCCTGGGCGGCGGCGGCCATTTGCGCCTTGGCCGAATCGGTCAGGCCGGCGAGGGTGGCCTGGTCGGTGACGTGTTTGGTCCAGGCCTGGGTGGCGTCCAGCAACTGGTTGGAGAATTTGCTGCCCAGCTCCGACAGCTTGCTTTGCACGTCGGCGTAGCGCTTCTGCTGCTCGGGCGGCAAATCGATACCCGACAGGCGGAAGTCGCGCAGGGCGTGTTCCAGGATGGTTTTTTGCGCCACATCGAAACCGGCGGCTTCCGGGCTGTTGGCCAGGGCTTCGAAGGCCTGGAACAGTTCACGGTTCTGCCCCATCTCGGTGGAGTAGGCGCTCAATGCCGGCAGGCAAGCCTCATAGGCTTCGCGCAACTCGGCGCTGTTACACACGGCGTTGAGGTGGCTGACCGGGCTCCAGGCCGCGCCCAGGCGATCATTAAGCTCGTCCATGGCCAGGACCAGGCCCGCCCATGTCGGATTTTTGCCCTGGCTTTGCAGGATGTCTGCGATCGCTGCACGGTTGTCGGCCAGGATCTGTTCGATGGCCGGCTGGACATGCTCGGCACGGATCGCCGAGAACGGCGGCAGGTCGTAGGGCTGCAGAAGAGGGTTGTTCGCGCTCACGGTTGGCACCTTGGCTGAAGAAACAGATAAGACAAAGATGGGGCCATCTTAATTACAATCAACACCCACCGCAGCTATCAGTACAACAGAGAGAGGCTATCGTGACCCTTCGCACCTATCAGAATCACACGCCAACCCTGGGCACCGGGGCGTTTGTCGATGTTTCGGCGGTGGTGATCGGCGATGTCGAAATCGGCGCCGACAGCTCGGTCTGGCCATTGACGGTGATTCGCGGCGACATGCACCGCATCCGTATCGGTGCGCGCACCAGCGTGCAGGACGGCTGTGTGCTGCACATCACCCACGCCGGCCCGTTCAACCCGGACGGCTTCCCGCTGTTGATCGGTGACGACGTGACCATCGCCCATAAAGTCATGCTGCATGGCTGCACGGTGGGCAGCCGCATCCTGATCGGCATGGGCAGCATCGTCATGGACGGCGCCGTGGTGGAGGATGATGTGATCATCGGGGCCGGCAGCCTGGTGCCGCCGGGCAAGAAACTCGACAGCGGCTTTTTGTATGTCGGCAGTCCGGTTAAACAGGTCCGCCCGCTGACCGACAAGGAGCGTGCCTTTTTCACCTACAGCGCGGCGAACTACGTGAAGCTCAAAGACCTGCACATCGCGCAAGGATTCGACCAATGACCCTGCACCACCAGACCGTGCTGTTCGACCTGGACGGCACCCTTACCGACCCGCGCGAGGGCATTACCCGTTCGATCCAGTACGCCCTCGGCAAACTGGGCATCGACGAGCCGGACCTGACCCGGCTCGAACACTTCATCGGCCCGCCGTTGCTGCAGGCGTTCATGCAGTTCTATGGCTTCGACGAGGCCAAAGCCTGGGAAGCGGTGAATTTCTATCGCGAGCGCTTCAAGGTCACGGGGCTGTATGAAAACCAGGTATTCGACGGCGTGATGCCATTGCTCGAAGAACTGAACAGCCAGGGCCGCCAACTGTATGTGGCGACCTCCAAGCCGTGGGAATTCGCCCGTGAGATCGCGCGGCATTTCGACTTTGCCAAGCACTTCAAGGTGATTTACGGCAGCGAGCTGGATGGCACACGCACCAACAAGGTCGAGCTGATCGCCCACCTGATGCGTGAAGAAGGGCTGGACCCGGACACCACCTTGATGATCGGTGATCGCAAGCATGACCTGATCGGCGCGCGCAGCAATGGGCTCGACTCGGTGGCAGTGGGTTATGGGTTTGGCAGCTTTGAAGAGCTGAATGCCGAAGCGCCAACCTGGCATTTTGAGACGTTGGCAGAAATGCATCAGGCGTTTTTGCGGCGGACTTGAGGCCGCCATCGGGGGCAAGCCCCCTCCCACAATTGACCTGTGTACACCGCTCAAAATGTGGGAGAGGGCTTGCCCCCGATGAGCATAGGTCTCTACACAACCCATCTGATACACCTCGGCCCAAATGTGGGAGGGGGCTTGCCCCCGATGGCGGCCTCTGGGCCGACCAGGATGTTGGATCAGATCGAGTACATATCCATTCTTTAGGTAACGGCAACTTAG
Organism: Pseudomonas sp. 34 E 7; assembly: GCF_900005715.1. Taxonomy (NCBI): domain Bacteria; kingdom Pseudomonadati; phylum Pseudomonadota; class Gammaproteobacteria; order Pseudomonadales; family Pseudomonadaceae; genus Pseudomonas; species Pseudomonas sp. 34 E 7. The sequence continues at coordinate 141,506 of NZ_CVTX01000145.1, read as the reverse complement.
GGTTCCGCCCTGACGGCGGGTCACTTTGGAAAAGCCCCAAAGTAACCAAAAGGCTCTTGCCCCACCACTCGGCACCTCGCTTGGGCTCGGTGTGCCCGAACGCAGGCTTGAATCCGCGGCTAACCCGGCGTCCTGCCGGGTTACCCACGGATTCAAGCCTGCGTTCGGCCAGCGTGGTTTAACGGGGCGCCTGAGATCAAGATCAAAAGCAGATCAAGAGCGACTCGCTTCGCATCGTGGTTACGGTTGAGCGCTACAGAGTTGTGTAGATACCTATGCCCCGATGAGGCCCTACTGGTCAACCTTCTCCAACCGCCTCAACGCCGCCCTGCGCTGCTCCACCGGCAGCCCTCCCAACGTCTCCACCGCCCGATAGAACTTCACCCAATCCCGCCCTTCCTGCGCAAACAACGCCGCAAACGCCGGTACCCACTGGTCATACAGCCCGAACGGCAGCAGCCGCGCGTTGTTCATCGGCTGGTTGATCCACGCGTCATAACGCTTGTCACCGCCCCACTGGCTGTCGCGCAGGTGGCGGTACTCACGGCGCAGGCGCTCGAACTGCGCGGCCTTGGCCTGGCGCATCACCTCGGCCGCCAATGGCTGGGCGTAAAGGTTTTCCAGGCGTTTGCGGGTAGCGAGAATCAACTGGGTAAACTGGTCGCGCTGCTGCAACGTCGCATCGCTCAGCGGCGCCAGCCCACGGGCGGCGCGCCATTGTCGCGTACCTTCCTGCTCGACAAAGCTGGCAAATGACTCATTGAACTCGGTGTCGTCCTTCACATAGAAGCGCTGATGCGCCAGCTCGTGGAAGATCAGGGTGGCCAGACGTTCATCGCCCCAGTTCATCATCGAACTGATGATCGGGTCATTGAACCAGCCCAGTGTGGAATAGGCTTCGACGCCGCCAATCGACACGTCCATGCCTTGTTGGCGCAGCAATGCCGCTTCGCCACGCGCGGCGCCCTGGCTGTAGTAGCCGCGATAGGCCACGCAACCGGCGATGGGGAAGCAGTGGTTTTGCGCTGACAGAGAAAATTCCTGCGTGGCGAAGACATTCCACACCACATAGGGTCGACCAATATCGGCATACAGCCGGTAGCTTTGATTGTCGGGCAAGTGCAGCTGTTCGCTGGCGAACGCACGGGCCTTCTGGGACTGAAGCAGATGCTCACGCAACCCTTGAGGACGAGCCGGATCGGCGATGACTTCGGCCACCGGTTCCCGCGCCCGCAGCAGTTGCCACTGGCCACTGGCTAACTGGCCGTAGTAACTGACGCTGGAGCAGCCGCTGAGCAGCATCACCAGCAACCCAGGAAGAAAACGCCTGATCATGCCGCGACCGCTCCTGGGTACGCTTGAATCGAATTTGAAGGTTCCACGTGATGGCGTGTTTATACTCAAAATATCTTCTCGCGTTGAGTTCCTGCCATGCGCCAGCTTTTGTACCCCGTCGCCGCCCTGTTGCTCAGCGCTTGCGCATCGACGCCGATCCCGCCCGTCGACCCGCAACAGGCCTGGGTCGATTTCACCACGCCAACCCCGGGCGCCAAACTGGTCATGGCTCAGCGCCTGGACGGGAAATACCTCGAAGACGGGCGCTATTTCCAAATGCCGCCCGGGGCCCACGAACTGATGGTGCGCTTCGACTTCGAAGTGCCCGCCGGAGGAGGGCTGGGGGGGCTGAGCCAGATGATGTATCGAACCTGCTTCATGACCTTGCAGTACGACCATTTCCAGGCCGGCCAACGCTACATACTGGAAGGGCGCTCATTGGCCTTCACGCCCAACATCCGCCTGTACGACCCGGCGCGGCAATTGCTGGCCGAAGAGCGCAGCGTGAACTGCATCTGATCAGTCGTTGTTCTTCTGGTAGATGATGCGCTTGGTGCCGTTTTCGCAGGAACCGACAATCATGGCGCTGTCATGATTCTTGGCTTCTTCGGCGGTGATGATTTCCAGGGTGTAGGACGGGATCGCCTTGGCCTGGATGTTGACTTCGATTTCTTTGCGCAGCTCTTCGCAGTCTTTTGGCGCGGCCATGGCCGAAGTGGCCAATACGCCGCAGATGACCGCCAAAGCAAAACGTTTCATGTGTGTAGCTCCCTGAATGCATTGCGCACGGGTGTGCGTCTAGGCTGCATAGGCTATAGGACCACATTTATGAAACACGAGTTCTGATTTAACGCAGAACAAAATGTAGGAGGGGACTTGCTCCCGATAGCGGTGGATCAGCTAAATTTCTTCGGCTGACCCACCGCTATCGGGGGCAAGCCCCCTTCCACACTGTCCAGGGGTTAGTTCAGGAGCGTGGCATCCAGGGTGATGGTTGCATTCAGCACTTTGGACACTGGGCACCCTTCCTTGGCCTTTTTGCTCAGTTCGTCGAACTGCGCCTGGCTGGCGCCTGGAATCTTGGCTTTAAGCACCAGGTGCACAGCGGTAATCGCAAAACCGCCCTCGACCTGGTCGAGCGTCACCTGGGCTTCGGTGTCGATGCTGTCAGCCTTAAGGCCTGCGTCGCCGAGAATCATGGAGAACGCCATGGAGAAGCAGCCGGCGTGGGCCGCACCAATCAGTTCTTCAGGGTTGGTGCCCTTGCCGCCTTCGAAGCGGGCCTTGAAGCCATAGGGCGCTTCGCGCAGCACGCCGGTCTCGGTGGAAATCGAACCCAGGCCAGTCTTCAGATCGCCTTCCCAATGCGCGGATGCCTTTTTAACGATACTCATAGCTTTCTCCTCGAACGGTGATTTTGCGTCAGTAAGGTTCTGAGGATAGACGCCGTCGCAAAGTTCATCTTGTCGGAAAGACCTACCAAATAAGTAGGAAATTTCATGGCTGCTATTGAATCTCGGGTATATGCCCTCATTGCATAGACCATGCACATGAAGCGGCAGGTTTTGGTTCGTCTAAGAAGCCTGCGCCCCTATTGGAGAAGCAGGCTATGAAATCGCTGTCCGACGTGAAGTTCTCGACCCTCGACCTGGTGCCCGTACGCGCCAACGGCAGTGCGGCGCAATCGTTACGCAATTCTCTGGACCTTGCCCAGCACGTGGAAAAGCTCGGCTATAACCGTTTCTGGGTGGCTGAGCACCACAATATGGACGGTATTGCCAGCTCGGCTACCTCGGTATTGCTGGGTTACCTGGCCGGTGGGACCTCGACTATCCGCGTCGGCTCCGGCGGGGTGATGCTGCCCAACCACGCGCCGCTGGTGATCGCCGAGCAGTTCGGCACCCTGGAGAGCCTGTACCCTGGCCGTATCGACCTGGGCCTGGGCCGCGCGCCCGGTTCCGATCAAATGACCGCCCGCGCCCTGCGCCGTGAACGCTCCGGCAGCGCGGACGACTTCCCGCAAGACGTGGCCGAACTGATGGCCTATCTCGGCCCGCGTACGCCCGATCAGCGGGTGATCGCAGTCCCGGGCACCGGCACCAATGTGCCGGTGTGGTTGCTGGGCTCGAGCCTGTTCAGTGCGCAATTGGCTGGTGAACGTGGCTTGCCCTACGCCTTCGCCTCACATTTCGCACCGCGCCTGATGCATGAGGCGGTTCGGGTGTACCGCAATCACTTCAAGCCTTCGGCGGTGCTGGACAAGCCCTACGTGATGCTCGGCATTCCTCTGGTCGCCGCTGACACCGACGAACAGGCCGACTACCTGGCCACCTCGGTGTACCAGCGCATCCTCGCGCTGATGCGCGGGCAAAGCCTGGTGCAGCGCCCACCGGTAAAAACCATGGACGGCCTGTGGCTGCCCCACGAGAAAGAAGCGGTGGGCAGTTTCCTCGGCCTGGCGATGGTGGGCAGCCCGGCGAAGATCCGCGCCAAACTGGAGGTGCTGATCGAACAGACCGGCGCCGACGAACTGATCTTTACCTGCGACCTGTATGAGCACGCCGACCGGATTCATTCCTACGAGCTGCTGGCGCAGGTGATGAAGGGCTAAACCCCAGGCGAAAAAAAAACCGACGCGCCTGCGTCGGTTTTTTATGTCTGCAACACGGGATTAACCGCGCTTGTAGACGATTTCCTTGGTGCCGCCTTCGCAACTGCCAATCACTTGGCCATCGGCGGCAGCGCCTTTATCCACAACATCCAGCGAATAGTGCTGAACGCCCTTGGCATCAAGCTTTGCCGCGAGTTCGCCTTTGAGCTCTTCACAAGGCTTGCCCGCCGCCAGGGCCGTGCCTGCAATGCTCAACAAACCTACCGCCAACAGAAACTTCTTCATCCGATACTTTCCTTGCGCTGGTCGAAAAGAGCATGCCGACGCTCAGGGCGTCGGCATGCATTGGGTGTAGCGCAGGTTATGGCAATCGGCCAGCGGTCAAAGTTCCGCGCGCCCGATCAACTACTGGCAATTCGGAATCCCACCTTCAGGGTGACCTGATAGTGCGCGACCTTGCCATCCTCGATATGCCCACGGGTTTCAGTCACTTCAAACCATTCCAGATGCTTGAGGCTTTTGCTGGCTTCGGCCAGGGCATTCTGGATCGCATCTTCGATGGTGGTGGTGGATGAGCCCACCAATTCGACTTTCTTGTAGGTGTGATGTTCGCTCATGGTGTTTCTCCTGTAGGTCGTCAATCAAGACTAGCAGTGAATATTCGTACTGCTTGAGGCGACCGCTCGGCCACGAAAGTTCAGATTTAATGCACTTTCTGAAACGGCCGCAGTCGGTATCTACACACGCCACTCAATCACTTCAGGAGATGTCCAAATGGCCAACACTTCTTTACGCAAAGCGTCGCTGGAAAGCATGGAAGCCGAGATTTCGAGCCTGCTCAAATCCCTCGAGAGCCTCAAGGACGACGCATCCGATGAGTCGCGCAAAACGCTGAAGGCCCTGAAAAGCAATGCCGAGAATGCCCTCAAGCACTCGCGCCACCTGATCAGCGACGCGTACGAAGAAAGCAAAGTCAAAATCCGCGAAACCGGCGTTGCCACTCGCGATTACGCACAAGAGCACCCATGGACCACCGCCGGCGTTGCCGTCGGTGCTCTGGGTCTGCTGGCAGCCTACCTGCTGTGCAAACGCGGCGACTAAACAGGTTGGCGCGCCAGCTCAGCCTTGAGCCACTGCGCCAATTGCCCGGCGCGCCCATCTGCGGCGCGCTTGGGTAGCCACAACGCCAGGTGCGCCGGGGTTTCACTGAAGCCCCACGGCGCCACCAGGCGACCCGCACGCAGGTCCTCCGCCACCAGCGGTTGTGGCGCAATCGCCACGCCCAGTCCTGCCACCGCCGCTTCCAGCAAATAATACAAATGTTCAAAACCCTGGCCGAGTTTCAGCGCGTCGGGCTCGATCCCGTGTTGCTGCGCCCAACTGGGCCAGGCTTGCGGACGCGACGTGGTGTGTAAGAGAGGTTCGCCACGCAAGGCTTGGGCCGGTGCCTGGCGCAGGCGCTCATAGCCGGCGAAGCGTGGACTCATGACGGCGCCGATGCGCTCGCTGGCCAGCTCGAATACCTGCATATCCGCCGGCCAAGGCGGCTCGGCGAATACCAGCAGGGCATCAAGGCCGGGGCGCCTGGGGTCGAGGTCGCCGTCACCGGCAGACAGGTGCAGACGCAAGTCCGGCAAGTCAGCATTCAAGCGCCCCAGACGCGGTATCAACCAGCGCGCCAGCAAGCTGCCCGAGCATCCCAGTACGAAGGGCGCGTCGGCGCTGCGCTGGGTGAGTTCGGCACACACATCGCGCAGACGCTCGAACGCCTCGGCGCTGGCATCGCGTAACCTTGCCCCTGCATCTGTGAGTTTAAGGCCGCGGCCCTCCTTGACGAACAGGCTGACGCCCAAGTGTTCTTCCAGCACTTTCAATTGGCGACTGACTGCGCCATGGGTGACATGCAAGTGCTCCGCAGCCTGGCTGACGCTGCTGAGGCGGGCAGTGACTTCAAAGGCGCGCAGCGCATTGAGTGGTGGAAGGTCTCGGCTCATCTGTGAGTTTTCCTGACAGGTTACGGCGATCTTATCGGTTTTCAGCCCAGAGCGGCAGGGGTAGAGTGGTGCTCATTATTTCCCACACCCCTTTCTTTCCTGGAGCGTCCCATGACTCAGTCCCAGACCGACCTGCGCAACGGCCCTGACGTCAACGGCCTGTTTGGTGCGTTCGGCGGCCGCTACGTCGCTGAAACCCTGATGCCGTTGATCCTCGAGCTGGCCCGTGAATACGAAGCGGCCAAGATCGATCCGGCGTTCAACGAGGAATTGGCCTACTTCCAGCGCGATTACGTCGGGCGTCCAAGCCCGCTGTACTTCGCTGAACGCCTGACCGAATTCTGCGGCGGCGCCAAGATCTACCTCAAGCGCGAAGAGCTGAACCACACCGGCGCGCACAAGATCAACAACTGCATCGGCCAGATCCTGCTGGCGCGGCGCATGGGCAAGAAACGCATCATCGCCGAGACCGGCGCCGGCATGCACGGCGTGGCCACTGCCACCGTCGCCGCGCGCTTTGGCCTGCAATGCGTGATCTACATGGGCACCACCGACATCGAGCGCCAGCAGGCCAACGTGTTTCGCATGAAGCTGCTGGGCGCCGAGGTGATCCCGGTGGTCGCCGGCACCGGCACCCTGAAGGACGCGATGAACGAGGCCCTGCGTGACTGGGTCACCAATGTCCACGACACCTTCTACCTGATCGGCACCGTGGCCGGCCCGCACCCGTACCCGGCCATGGTGCGCGATTTCCAGGCCGTGATCGGCAAGGAAACCCGCGACCAATTGCAAGCCCAGGAAGGCCGCCTGCCGGACAGCCTGGTGGCGTGCATCGGCGGCGGTTCCAATGCCATGGGCTTGTTCCACCCGTTCCTGGATGACACCAGCGTCGAGATCATCGGCGTTGAAGCGGCCGGTCATGGCATCGAAACCGGCAAGCACGCCGCCAGCCTCAATGGCGGGGTGCCCGGCGTACTGCACGGCAACCGCACCTTCCTGCTGCAGGACGATGACGGCCAGATCATCGACGCACACTCGATTTCCGCAGGCCTGGACTACCCCGGCATCGGCCCTGAGCACGCCTGGTTGCACGACATCGGCCGTGTCCAGTACACCTCGGTGACGGACGATGAAGCCCTCGATGCTTTCCACAAATGCTGCCGCCTCGAAGGGATCATTCCGGCGCTGGAAAGCGCGCACGCCCTGGCCGAAGTATTCAAACGCGCACCGACCCTGCCCAAGGAGCACCTGATGGTGATCAACCTGTCCGGCCGAGGCGACAAAGACATGCAGACCGTCATGCACCATATGGAACAGTCCCAGCAGGAGAAACATTGATGAGCCGCCTGCAAACGCGCTTCGCGCAACTCAAAGAGCAGAACCGCGCCGCCCTGGTGACCTTCGTCACCGCCGGCGACCCGGGCTATGACGCCTCGCTGGCCATCCTCAAAGGCCTGCCCGCTGCCGGAGCCGACGTGATCGAGTTGGGCATGCCCTTCACCGACCCGATGGCCGATGGCCCGGCCATCCAATTGGCCAACATCCGCGCGCTGGAGGCCAGGCAGAACCTGGCGAAAACCCTGCAGATGGTCCGCGAGTTCCGCAAAGACAACAACGACACGCCCCTGGTGTTGATGGGCTACTTCAACCCGATCCACAAGTACGGTGTCCCGCAATTCATCACCGACGCCAAGGAAGCGGGCGTAGACGGGCTGATCGTGGTGGACATGCCGCCTGAACATAACGGCGAACTGTGCGATCCGGCCCAGGCGGCGGGTATCGACTTTATCCGCCTGACCACGCCGACCACTGATGACGCACGCCTGCCGACGGTGCTCAACGGCAGCTCCGGCTTTGTGTACTACGTGTCGGTAGCGGGCGTGACCGGTGCCGGCGCGGCCACCCTGGAGCACGTCGAAGAAGCCGTGAGCCGCTTGCGTCGCCATACCGACCTGCCGATCAGTATAGGCTTCGGCATCCGTACACCGCAGCAAGCGGCGGCCATCGCGCGCCTGGCGGACGGGGTGGTGGTGGGGTCTGCACTGATCGATCACATCGCCAACGCCGACAGCCACCAGCAAGCGATCGATGGCGTATTGAGCCATTGCGCGGCGCTGTCCGAAGGCGTGCGCAACGCACGTCGGTAACTGCACCGGTCCGGATTCTTGCGCTAGGCTTGTGGGGGGGTGACATGCCGTCACCCCCCACAAGCACTTCATGCCTCTTGTCGTCTAACCGCCTCTGCAAGCCCCCCGCAGTTCTTGCCCCCCGGTTGTTAAGTTAGCTGCATCAGAAGTCATCCCTGGCTCTTAAGGAGTACATCATGGCATTTGATCTCATCACGTCTTCAGACCCCCGTCATTCCACCCTGCAGAAAGGCTTCAACCTGCGCTGGCCGTTGGGCAATGTGCAGGGCGAATCGTCGCCCAATGGCGCCAGCCGCATCTACCTCTGCCACAGTACCCAGGACATCGTCGACGCCGCCGCCGAAGCGCTGGCGATCACCCACGGTCGTATAACGGTTCGAAGCGGTGGTCACTGTTACGAAGGTTTCGTCTCCAACAAAATGCCCGGCAACAGCGACGAGGTGTTATCGATCCTGGATATCAGCCCGCTGAATCAGATGGTCTACGCCGCCGATGGGCAACTGGCTTCCGACCTGGTCCCCGCGCGGCCCGAGCGCTACAGCTTTCGCCTGGAGGCCGGTGCGCAGAATTGGGACGCCTACGTCAGGTTGTACAAGCTGGCCAATAAGACACTGCCGGGCGGCTCATGCTATTCGGTCGGCCTGGGCGGGCATATCTGCGGGGGCGGCTATGGGTTGCTGTCACGCAAGCATGGCCTGGTGTGCGATTGGCTGCACGGTGTGGATATGTTGGTGCCCAATGCACAGGGCACCGGCCTGACCCCCGTGCATGTCTCGCGAGACAGCACAGACCCTGACGAGCTCGACCTCTTCGCGGCGTGCTGCGGCGCCGGTGGCGGTCAGTTCGGCATCATCACCAGCTACTATTTCAAGACGTTGCCCGAGGCGCCGAAGGAAGTGCTCTGGCTGGTGCTGCAATGGGATTGGTCCCTGCTGACCGATAAGTCCAGGCTCGACAACCTGCTTATCGCCTATCAGAACTGGTTCGCCCTCAACCAAAGCAATCCCGACACGTGGGGGTTGGCGACCAAACTGGAGATGCGCCATCCGCACACCGGTAATGTGACCCTGGGCATTCACTACGTCGATCGCGACGGAGGGCTGAAGGACCAGGCGCCCTTTGAAGATTTCGTCGCAAAAATGCTCGATGCCATTGGCCTGCCTGCGACCGAATGCCTGGTGCCGTTTTACGTTGTGCATATGCCAAGCGGCGGCGCCAGTGGACGCGCCATCAAAGCATTGCCCGACGCATTGGCGGCCACGCGACGCCTGGATTGGCTGGTGTGCCAGCAAACCTTGAATGGTTCAGGGGACAATCTGCGCGGGCGCTACAAGTCGGCCTATCAGAAGGGCGAATTCACCCCTCAGGTGCTCCAGGCGATCTGGGACACGCTGCACTGGGACGACCCCGATCAATACCTGACCCAGAGCCTGATACAAATCCAGTCGTTTGGCGGGCGCATCAATGAGGCCACACCGGCGGTTCGCAAAGAGTCGTCGGCCTCACAGCGCTCGTCCTATCTGAAGTGGCAACCGCAGTGCTATTGGCAGGAGGCCGGCGAGGCGGCGGACCAGGCCCACGCGCGATGGATTCAGGGACTGTTTTTCAACGCCTTCGCCAATGATCGGGGGGTGCCCCTCAATGACCAGTTCGAGGGTTGCTATATCAACTACCCGGACCTGGACATGACTCATGAGGACGGCAACCCGGCCAAGCCGAAAAACCCCTACTGGTACAAGATTTTCGTCCCCGACCTCATGATCGAAAGCCGCCTGCGCCGCACCAAGCGGCATTGGGACCCGCACAACGTGTTCCGTAACGAGATGTCCGTGCCGTGAACAAGTAAGGCAACCCCAGGGCCGATCGTTCCCACGCTCTGCGTGGGAATGCCTCAGGGTCGCCTTGTTTCACAGCTCAATCCGCTCGACCTTGCCCACCAGCAGCACGTAGGAAAGCGCGCCAAGCAACGCCAGCACCGCGATATAGGTAATGGCCGGCGCAAACGAATCACCGCTGGCAAGAAATCCAATCACGATCGGCGTAGCAATCGCCGACAGGTTGCCGATGAAGTTGAACACGCCACCGGTCAGCCCCAACAAACGGGCAGGTGCCAGCGTGGATACCAGCGACCAGGTGATCGACGCCAGCCCGTTGCCGAAGAACGCCAGCGCCAGGAATGCAATCACCCAGGCGGTGGAGTCCACGTAGTTGGCGCCGATGATCGCCGTGGAAATCAGCAGCCCGCCGATGATCGGCAACTTGCGCGCAAAGCCTACCGACGCGCCCCGGCGAATCAGCCAGTCGGAAAAAATCCCGGAGCACAGAACACCGACGAACGCCGCCAGAAACGGCAGTGAGGCGAGCAGACCGGACTTGATGAAGTCCATGCCGCGATACTTGACCAGGTAGGTCGGGAACCAAGTGAGGAAAAACCACAGGGTGGAATTCAGGCAGAACTGCCCAAGGTAGATGCCCCACAACTTGCGCTTGCTCAGCACAATGCCCAGGTCAACCCAGCTGAACGGTGCCTTGCTGGCTTTTTCCTGCATATCCACCAGGCCACCGCCGTCACGGATCAACTGGATTTCCGCCGCGTTGGCGCCCTTGAAATCCTTGGGCTCGCGGTACACCGCGTACCAGATCAGCGCCCATAAAATGCCGACGCCACCGGTGGCGACGAACACCATGTGCCAGCCGAATGCATGTTGCAGCCAGGCCAGCACGGGGGTGAGAAACGCCAGCCCGACGAACTGCCCGGAGGTGTAGACGCCAATCGCCGTGGCGCGCTCGCGCTCGGGAAACCAGGTGGTCACCACCCGGCTGTTGATCGGGTAGGCCGGGGCCTCCAGGGCACCGACGGCCATGCGCAACACGAACAACGCAATGAAGCTGGCGGCAAAGCCGAGCATGACGGTGGCGATGGACCACAGCAGCAGGGCGGCGGTGTAGAGAATGCGCGGGGGCACACGGTCGACCAACCAGCCGCCAGGAATCTGCATCGCGGCGTAGGTCCAGCCGAACGCCGAAAAAATCAGCCCGACATGGACCGGGTCGATGCCCAGCTCGCTGGTCAGCGCGGGAGCGGCAATCGACAGGTTGCTGCGGTCGAGGTAGTTGATCACCACGGTGATGAACAGCAGCACCATGATAAAGAAGCGCTTTCGGCTAGGCGTGACTACAGGAGCCTGTCCGGTGAGGGATTCAGGGTGCATGGGGAGGTGCCTCTTTTTATGTTTATTGAGGTCTGAAACTGAGCTGTCTGAAAAAACCGGATCAAATGTGGGAGGGGGCTTGCCCCCGATAGCGGTGGAACAGCCGGTACATCGGTGGATGACACACCGCAATCGGGGGCAAGCCCCCTCCCACATTTTTGACCACATTTCAGGCAGTCGACATCACCACTCGGCGAAACTGCCGTCGGCATGGCGCCAGATCGGGTTGCGCCAGCGGTGGCCGATGGCCGCGCGCTCGACCACGTATTCCTCGTTGATCTCGATGCCCAGGCCCGGCCCGTTGGGGATCTTCACAAAGCCCTGGTCATAGTCGAATACGCCCGGGTCGCGCACATAATCGAGCAGGTCGTTGCTCTCGTTGTAATGGATGCCCAGGCTTTGTTCCTGGATAAACGCGTTGTAGCACACAGCGTCCAATTGCAGACACGCCGCCAGGGCAATCGGGCCCAGCGGGCAGTGCAGGGCCAGGGCCACGTCGTAGGCTTCGGCCATGTTGGCGATCTTGCGGGTTTCGGTGATGCCGCCGGCGTGGGACGCATCCGGCTGGATGATGTCGACATAGCCTTCACTGAGCACGCGCTTGAAATCCCAGCGCGAGAACAGGCGCTCACCCAGGGCAATCGGGGTGCTGGTCAGGGGGGCCAGTTCCTTGAGGGCTTCGTAGTTTTCGCTGAGCACCGGTTCTTCGATGAACATCAGCTTGTACGGGTCCAGTTCCTTCATCAGCACCTTGGCCATGGGCTTGTGCACGCGGCCATGAAAATCGACGCCAATGCCGACATTAGGGCCGACCGCATCGCGCACGGCAGCGACGTTGGCCAGGGCCAGGTCGACTTTTTCGAAGCTGTCGACGAACTGCAGCTCTTCGGTGCCGTTCATTTTCACCGCAGTGAAACCACGGGCCACAGCCTCTTTGGCCGCGCGGGCCGTGTCGGCCGGGCGGTCGCCACCAATCCACGAATACACACGGATCTTGTCACGCACCTGGCCGCCCAGCAGGTCGCTGACGGACACGCCCAGGGCCTTGCCCTTGATGTCCCACAACGCCTGGTCGATACCGGCGAGGGCGCTCATGTGCACAGCGCCACCGCGGTAGAAACCGCCGCGATAGAGCACGGTCCAGATGTCTTCGATATTGCGTGGGTCTTTGCCGATCAGGTAGTCGGACAATTCTTCAACGGCAGCGGCCACGGTGTGGGCGCGACCCTCAACCACGGGCTCACCCCAGCCGGTGACGCCCTGGTCGGTTTCGACCTTGAGGAAGCACCAGCGCGGCGGGACGATGAAGGTCGTCAGTTTGGTGATTTTCATCTGTTGTCTCTCTTATAGATGCAGCGCCAGCAGGCGCGGAACTTGAACTCAGCTCAGGGCTTTCCAGGCCGCGACATAAGCCTGGGCGCGGCTCGCAACCTGCTCTACGCTCATACCCGGTTTGAACAATCCGGAGCCCAGCCCGAAGCCCTTGGCGCCGGCGTCGGTGAACACTTGCATGTTGTCCGGCGTGATACCGCCCACCGGCAGCAGCAACGTGCCCCCCGGCAATACCGCAAGCCACGCCTTGATCACCGCCGGGGCCATTTGCTCGGCCGGAAACAGTTTCAATACGTCGGCGCCTTCGGCCAGTGCGGCAAAGGCTTCGGTCGGCGTGGCGACGCCCGGCGACAGATACAGGCCCCCCGCTTTCGCCGCCCGCAATACCTTGGCATCGCTGTGGGGCATCACGATCACCTGGCCGCCGGCGGCCTTGACCTGCTCGACCTGCTCGGGCGTCAGCACCGTACCGGCACCAATCAGGCAATCGGCGGGCAGGCTGTCGCGCAGGGTGCGGATGCTGGTGTAGGGGTCCGGCGAGTTAAGCGGTACTTCGATGACGCGAAAACCGGCCTGGTACAGCGCCTGGCCGACGGCTTCGGCTTCGTCCGGGCGCACGCCGCGCAGAATCGCGATCAGACCGTTTTGTGCGAGTGCTGTTTTAAGCATGTCAGGCCTCCGTTACAGGTTGAGTGAGCCCGGCCGCCACGGCCAGTTGCCACAAACCGCGCTCGCTGGCGGCCTGCGCCAGGCTGACGTCGGTGAAGCCGCACAGCGCGAGGGCACGTTGATAGCGAGCGCAGAGGGGGGCGGCACCGACCAGGACGATCGGCTTGGGTTTTGCGCTGTCGGGTAAACCGGCCAGTTCATGACCGATCAGCAGGCCGGACAGGTAGTCGGGCTGCTGCTCGGGCGTCAGTTGGGCAGTCAGGCCAAGGGTGCGGGCACTGAACAGCGTCGAGAGCACGCCGCGCCGGCCATCTGCCGAAAGAGCCACGTGCACGCCGCGGTCAAACGCCTCGGTCTGGAAATGTTCCGATGATTGCTGGGTACGCCCCAGGATGCTGTGCTGGCTCAAGACGGCGAACAGCTCACCGGTCATGAAGGTGTCGAAGTGAGTGATACAGCCTTCGACGACCTCGACCCATTTGGAATGGCTGCCCGGCAGGCCAATCAATACGTCGCTCGCAAGCCCGTGCAGCACACCGAGCACCTGGGTTTCTTCGCCGCGCATCACATTGGGCAGGCCGACCTGTTCGATCACGCCCGGCACGATATGCACATCAACCCCACGCACGCTGCGCACCTTATGCAGCGCCTGCCCCAGGCTCGCCACATCCACCGGGGTGTTGCGGTAAGCCGCTTCGCTCCAGCCCTGTGCGCTGCCGACCATGCCGCAGGCAATTACCGGCAGGTCGGGCTGGGCGTCGAGCCAGTCCCCACAGGCGCTATCGAAGGCCAGCTCGAAACCATTGCTGCAGCGCACGCCTGCAATGTCACGCGGTTCGCTGGGCAAATGCATGATGCCCGACGCCAGTGAGCGTTGTTCCAGCACCACGCCGGCGGGGCCTAGTTTGTAAGCACGAAGGGAGCTGGTTCCCCAATCGAGCGCGATCAATTGCGCCTGCATCGCTTCACCTGAAATGAGTGGGTGCTGAAAAAAGCAGATGGGCGAATATAAACCTAAGCTTTGTAATATCTCAATATATAAATATCAGTCCCATATATTGGGAGAATAACGCGAAAAATCATACATCTTCCTGGGAAAATGAGCATTGCATTAGCTTGGAAAGCGCCGGTCCTAGACCGCAATCGATGGCAGGGCCAGCCCGGTCAATGACTGCGCACTGCCGGCCTGCTCCGCCAGCAGCCAATCGACAAACCGTTCGACCAACTGCCCGCGACGCTTGCGCTGGGGCTGCACCACGTAATAGCCGAAGCGCGAGACCACCGTCTCGCTGATCGGTCTGCACAGCCAGTTCTGCTCCAGCAGGTTATCCACCAGGTGGCGCCAGCCGATCGCGACGCCCTGGCCGGCAATAGCCGCCTGAATCAGCAGCGTGTAATTGTCGAAACGCAACTGGCCAGGGGTGGGCGCGGCGCTGATACCCAGCTCGCGAAACACACCGGCCCAATCGAACCAATGGCGATTGTTTTCCTGACGCAAGTGCAGCAGGGGGTAGTCCGGCAGGGTCTGCACCGTCAGCGCAGTGGCCTGGTTCTTGAGCCACTGGGGGCTGCACACCGGGAACACTTCCTCATTGAACAACCAAAGGCTGTCGCCTTGCTTGAAGCGTCCATCGCCAAACAGCACGGCCACGTCGATGTCGCTGCGCAGGCTGGCGTGGTTGCGCTCGCTGGTCACCAGGCTCACGTCAACCTGCGGGTTGGCCTCGTGGAACCGATGCAGGCGCGGCATCAGCCAGTAGGCGGCAAAGGCGAAGTCGGTGGCCACTTGCAGCACTTCGTGCTGGTCCTGCCGGGTGACGGTGCTCAGGCCCAGGTTGATGGTTTGCAGGCCGGCCTGCACGTGTTCGAACAGCAGGGCGCCGGCGTCGGTCAATTCGATGCCACGGTAGATGCGATCGAACAAGCGGATCGCCAACTGCTCTTCAAGCCGTTTGATCTGCTGGCTGATGGCCGGTTGGGTGGTGCCCAACTCCATCGCGGCGGCGGTAAAACTGCGCTGCCGCGCAGCCGCTTCGAACGCGCGCAGCAGGTCGAGGGAGAGGTCACCCAGCGCTTCATACATAAGCTGTGCTTATCCTAGGTATTGTTATTCATGGGCTTTACCACGTTTTTCATGGGCCGCATGCTCAGTGGCATAAACACCGCCTATGGAATGCCGAGAAACCATGAAGCGCAAGAACATTCTTTTCATCATGGCCGATCAAATGGCCGCGCCGCTGCTGCCGTTCTACGGACCTTCCCCGATCAAGCTGCCCCACCTGAGCCGCCTCGCCGAACAGGGCGTGGTCTTCGACGCCGCCTACTGCAACAGCCCGCTGTGTGCGCCTTCGCGCTTCACGCTGGTCAGCGGCCAGTTGCCGAGCAAGATAGGCGCCTACGACAACGCGGCGGATTTCCCCGCCGATGTGCCGACCTATGCCCACTACCTGCGTCGCCTCGGCTACCGCACGGCGCTGTCGGGCAAGATGCATTTCTGCGGTCCCGACCAGTTGCACGGCTATGAAGAGCGCCTGACCAGCGACATCTACCCGGCGGACTATGGTTGGGCGGTGAACTGGGATGAGCCGGATGTACGCCCCAGCTGGTATCACAACATGGCTTCGGTGCTGCAAGCCGGACCCTGTGTGCGCACCAACCAGCTGGACTTCGACGAAGAGGTGGTGTTCAAGGCCCGGCAATATCTGTTCGATCATATCCGCGAGGACGGCGAGCAACCGTTCTGCCTGACCGTGTCGATGACCCATCCCCATGACCCGTACACCATTCCCAAACCGTTCTGGGACCTGTACGAGGACAGCGACATTCCCTTGCCTGCAACGCCGGCCCAGGGCGATCTCGACCCGCACTCCCAGCGTTTGCTCAAGGTCTACGACCTGTGGGACAAGCCGCTGCCTGTGGATAAGATCCGCGATGCACGGCGTGCCTATTTCGGCGCGTGCAGCTACATCGACAGCAATGTCGGCAAGCTGCTGCAAACCCTGGAAGACACCGGCCTGGCCGATGACACCATCATCATCTTCTCCGGCGACCACGGCGACATGCTGGGCGAGCGCGGCCTCTGGTACAAAATGCACTGGTTCGAAATGGCCGCCCGCGTGCCGTTGTTGATCAGTGCGCCGGGGCAGTTTGCGGCGCGCCGTGTGACCCAGGCCGTCTCGACCGCCGACCTGTTGCCCACCCTGGTGGAGTTGGCCGGCGGCGAGCTGGACCCGCGCCTGCCCCTGGATGGCCGTTCGCTGCTGCCACATTTGCAAGGCGAGGGCGGGCACGACGAAGTGTTTGGCGAATACATGGCCGAAGGCACCATCAGCCCGCTGATGATGATTCGCCGGGGCGCCTACAAATTCATCTACAGCGAAGACGACCCTTGTCTACTGTTCGATGTACACAACGACCCGCACGAGCGGGAGAACCTCAGCCAGTCACCGGAGCACCGGCCACTGTTCGAGGCGTTTTTAAACGAGGCGCGGGCCAAGTGGGACATCCCGGCGATCCACCAACAGGTGCTCGCCAGCCAACGCCGCCGTCGCCTGGTGTTCCAAGCACTGACCCAGGGCAAACTCAAGAGCTGGGATCACCAGCCACTGGTGGACGCCAGTCAGCAGTACATGCGCAACCATATCGACCTCGACGACCTGGAGCGCAAGGCACGTTATCCACAACCCTGCCAACACTAAAAAATACAGAGGGAAGGCCATGCAAAAGTTAACGGTAGTGCTGGGCATCCTGGCGTTGAGCAGCGCCAATGCATTTGCGGACTCAAGTTGCGAAACGGTGAAAATGGCCGATCCCGGCTGGAGCGACATTGCGGCGACCAACGCCATCACCGGTTTTCTGCTGGCCGGCATGGGCTACACGGCCAAGGTCGACACCCTGGCCGTGCCGATTACCTTTGGCGGGCTCAAGGATGGCCAGGTTGACGTGTTCATGGGCAACTGGATGCCGGCGCAGCAAGGCTTTTATGACAAGTTCGTGGCCAATGGCGATGTCGTACAGCTGGCGAAGAACCTCGACGGCACCGAGTTCACCCTCGCCGTACCGGACTACGTGTGGGACGCGGGCGTGCATGATTTTGCCGATCTGAATAAATTCGCCGACCGATTCGGCAAGAAGATCTACGGCATCGGCTCCGGCGCGCCGGCGAATATCTCGCTGCAGGAGATCATCAAGAAGAATGACTTTGACCTCGGCCAGTGGAAGCTGGTGGAGTCGAGTGAACAGGCGATGCTCGCCGAAGTTTCGCGAGCGGTGAAGAAACAGCGCTTCGTCACCTTCCTCGGCTGGACGCCGCACCCTATGAACGTGCAGCTGAAGATGCACTATCTCACAGGCGGCGAGCAGTATTTTGGCAGCACCGGCAGCGTCTACACCTTGACCCGCAAGGGCTACGCGCAAGCCTGCCCGAATGTGGGGAAACTGCTGACCAACCTGAGTTTCACCCAGGACATGGAGAACAGCATCATGGCTGACGTGGCCAACAACAAGGTCAGCAATGCGGATGCCGCGAAGGCCTGGATCAAGGCCAATCCGGCGGTGTTGGACAAGTGGCTGGAGGGCGTGAAAACCCTGGATGGCAAGGATGCGTTGGCAGCGGTAAAAGCCAACCTCTAAAGATCACACTCGTTGATCGTTCCCACGCTCCGCGTGGGAATGCATCCCTGGACGCTCTGCGTCCGCTTTCAAACCCGTGACGCGGAGCGTCACAAGAGGCATTCCCACGCAGAGCGTGGGAACGATCACTGGCAGCCTGATACTCTGGCTCAAACCTTTCTACCCGAGCCTGCGATGTCCCGGCCCAACCGCTACACACTGTTCCCTTTCCTCAGTTGGCTGCCGTGCCAAACCCGCGGCAGCGTCGGCCGGGACGCCGTCGTCGGCCTCAGCGGCGCCGTACTCGCGCTGCCACAGTCGATTGCCTACGCACTGATTGCCGGGCTCCCACCGGAATACGGGCTGTACGCGGCCATCATTCCGGTGTTGATCGCGTGCCTGTGGGGCTCGTCCTGGCACCTGATCTGCGGTCCTACGGCGGCAATTTCCATTGTGCTCTACGCCAGTATCAGCCCGCTGGCGGTGCCGGGTTCCCAGGATTACATCACCTTGATCCTGCTGCTGACCGTCCTCGCCGGTGTGTTCCAATGGTTGCTGGGCCTGCTGCGCTTCGGCGCGCTGGTGAATTTCGTCTCCCATTCCGTGGTGCTCGGTTTCACTCTTGGTGCCGCGGTGGTCATCGCTCTGGGGCAGTTGCCCAACCTGCTGGGGCTGGACCTGCCGAGCCAGGCCACCGCGATCAACAGCCTGCTGGCGCTGCTCGAGCATGCCGGCGACTGGGACCGCGCCTCGCTCATCCTGGGCCTGGGCACCTTGCTGGTCGGCGCACTGCTCAAATACCTGGTGCCACGCTGGCCGAGCCTGTTGATCGCCCTGGCCCTGGGCAGCCTCGCCACATGGCTGTGGCCGGCGCTGTTCGGGCAGGTGGCGTTGGTCAGTTCGTTCATCGGCAAGCTGCCACCCTTGCGCCCGTTGCCCATGGACCTGGACACGATCCTGCGCCTGCTGCCGAGCGCTGTGGCGGTGGGCATGCTGGGGCTGGTGACCAGCCTGTCGATTGCCCGTTCACTGTCGGCCCGTTCGCAGCAACTGCTCGACGCCAATCAGGAAGTTCGCGCCCAGGGTTTATCCAATATCGTCGGCGGATTTTTCTCCGGGTATCTGTCGGCAGGTTCGTTCACCCGTTCCGGGCTCAGTTATGAGGCGGGTGCCCGCTCGCCATTGGCCGGCGTGTTTTCCGCGCTCTGGGTGGCGCTGTTTGCGCTGTTTGGCGCAGGGTTGATCGCGCACATTCCAATTCCGAGCATGGCGGCAAGTATCCTGTTGATCTGCTGGGGGCTGGTGGACCACCGCGGCATCCGTGCGTTGTACCGCGTGAGCCGCGCCGAATTCGCGGTGATGGCGCTGACGTGTGTGGCGACCTTGCTGCTGGAGCTGCAAACGGCCATTTATGCCGGGGTACTGGCGTCGCTGTTTTTCTACCTCAAACGCACCTCCCAACCCCGGGTGCAGCAATGGCGCGACGGTGACGAGGATGTGTTGCGCGTGGGGGGCTCGATCTTTTTTGGCGCCAGCCACTACCTGCAGGTGCGCCTGCAACGCTTGCAGGGCGAACGGGTGGTGATCGAGGCGCAGCAGATCAACTTTATCGACTACTCCGGGGTGGAGATGCTGCACCAGGAAGCGCGGCGGCTGGCGGGGTTGGGGCGCAGCCTGACCTTGCGCGGGGCCCGGCCGCAGGTGGTTGAAGAATTGAAGAAACTGGAAGGCGCCGAAAACTGCCCCATCCATTTCGAAGACTGAACACGGTCAAAACTGTGGGAGGGGGCTTGCCCCCGATAGCGGTGCTTCAGCCAACACATGGGTAGCTGACAGACCGCAATCGGGGGCAAGCCCCCTCCCACATTTGGATGTGTGTCAGGCCAACTGGCGGCGCAGCTCGGCCAGTACCGGCGCCGACTCCGGGCGTACGCCGCGCCACAGAAAGAACGCTTCGGCCGCCTGCTCAACCAGCATGCCCAATCCGTCCATCGCTACCGCCGCACCCTGCTCATCGGCCCAGCGACAGAAGGCGGTCGGCGCCTTGGCGTACATCATGTCGTAGCAGAACGTCTTGCCCGGTTCGATCAAACTGCCCGCAATCGGCGGTACGTCGCCTGACAAGCTGGCGGACGTGGCGTTGATAATCACGTCCACCGGCTCACGCAGCAAGTCGAAACCACTGGCGGACACCGGCCCCAGGTCGTTGAACAGCTCGGCCAGGCCTTCGGCTTTTTCCACGGTGCGGTTGGCAATGATCAGTGAGGCGGGTTTTTCGGCCAGCAACGGTTCCAACGCGCCGCGTACCGCGCCACCGGCGCCCAGCAGCAGGATGCGCTTGCCTTGCAGGTCCAGCCCGGCGTTGACCTTGAGGTCGCGCACCAGGCCTGCGCCGTCAGTGTTATCACCGAGCAACGTGCCATCGGCCAGCTTGCTCAGGGTATTCACCGCGCCGGCGCGTTGGGCGCGCTCGCTGAGGGTGTCGGCCAGCCGGAAAGCGTCTTCCTTGAACGGCACGGTGACATTCGCCCCACGGCCGTGTTGAAAGAACTCACGGGCACAGCCGATGAAGTCCTCCAGCGGCGCGAGCAGTGTGCTGTAGTCCATCTGCTCGCCGGTCTGCTCGGCGAACAGGCGGTGAATCAACGGTGACTTGCTGTGGCCGATAGGGTTGCCGAAGACGACATAGCGATCCATCACACTGCCGCCTTGGGCGCAGTCAGGCCGAGCCAGTCGCGGTCCTGCAGGAAATAGTCGGTAAGGCGCGCTTCTTCGCTCCCGGCCTCGGCTTTCCAGTCGTAGCTCCAGCGCACCTGCGGCGGCAGCGACATCAGGATCGACTCGGTACGCCCGCCCGACTGCAGGCCGAACAGGGTGCCACGGTCATAGACGAGGTTGAACTCAACGTAGCGGCCCCGGCGGAACTCCTGGAACTGACGCTGCTGTTCGGTATAAGCCATCGCCTGGCGGCGCTGCATGATCGGCAGGTAGGCGTCGATGTAGGCATCACCGATGGCGCGGATGAAGGCAAAGCAGGTGTCGAAGCCCCATTCGTTCAAGTCATCGAAAAACAGGCCGCCGATGCCACGCGGCTCGTTGCGGTGCTTGATATGGAAATAGCTGTCGCACCAGGCTTTATAACGCGGGTAAACGTCCGCACCGAACGGCGCACAGGCCTGCTCGGCCACGCGATGCCAGTGGATGCAGTCTTCGTCGTTGCCGTAATAAGGCGTCAGGTCAAAGCCTCCGCCAAACCACCACACCGGCTCTTCGCCTTCCTTTTCAGCAATGAAAAAGCGCACATTGGCGTGGGAAGTCGGTATGTGCGGGTTATGGGGATGGATCACCAGCGATACGCCCAGCGCCTCGAAGCCGCGACCGGCCAGTTCAGGGCGATGGGCACTGGCGGACGGGGGCAAGCCGCTGCCAAACACGTGGGAAAAATTGACGCCGCCTTTTTCGATGACCGACCCGTTTTCAATCACACGGGTGCGACCGCCACCACCGGCAGGCCGGGTCCAGGCGTCTTCGATAAAGCGCGTGTCCGTTTCGAAGGTTTCCAGGGCACTGCAAATACGGTCTTGCAGGTCGAGCAGGTAGGCTTTTACAGCCTCGGTGCGAGTAGTCATGGCATCACCTTGAATCGGGCAAAGCTACGCGAGGCCATTGGGCGTCGGCGGCAAATGGGCGCACAGGATACCACCGCACCTCGTGTCGTCGCAGTTGACGAAGATCAAGCTTAGGAGTCCGATAGGGGCCTTCGTTTATTCGACCCAAGGAGAAGGTAGATGGCCAAACGTATCCAGTTCAGCGCCCATGGTGGCCCCGATGTGCTTGAGTATGTGGACTACACGCCGGCGGAGCCTGGCCCACAACAGGTTCGGGTGCGCAACGAAGCCATTGGCCTGAACTTCATCGACACGTATTTTCGCAGCGGCCTCTACGCGCCACCGTCCTTGCCCTCGGGCCTGGGCGCCGAAGGCGCCGGTGTGGTCGATGCCGTAGGCAGTGAAGTCAGCCAATTCCAGGTCGGCGACCGCGTGGCCTATGGCAGCGGTCCGCTCGGCGCCTACAGCCAGTTGCATGTATTGCCTGCGGCCAACCTGGTGCATCTGCCGGATGAAATCAGCTTCGAACAGGCCGCCGGTGCCATGCTCAAGGGCCTGACCGTACAGTACCTGCTGCGCCAGACCTATGAGCTGAAGGGCGGCGAAACCATTCTGTTCCACGCCGCCGCAGGCGGTGTGGGCTCCCTGGCTTGCCAATGGGCCAAGGCGCTGGGCGTGAAATTGATCGGCACGGTGAGCTCACCGGAGAAAGCCGCCGTGGCCAAATCCCTCGGCGCCTGGGAAACCATCGATTACAGCAAGGAAAATGTCGCACAGCGCGTGCTGGAATTGACTGACGGTAAAAAGGTGCCCGTGGTGTATGACGGCGTTGGCAAGGACACTTGGCTGACGTCGCTGGACAGCGTCGCACCGCGAGGCTTGGTGGTGAGTTTCGGGAATGCGTCGGGCGCGGTGGACGGGGTGAACCTGGGGATTCTGTCGGCGAAGGGCTCGCTGTATGTCACGCGGCCGACGCTGGCGACCTACGCGAGCAACCCGAAGGACTTGCAGGCGATGGCCGATGACCTGTTCTCGATGATCAAGAGCGGCAAGGTGCGCATTGATATCAACCAGCGCTATGCACTGGCGGATGCGGCGAAGGCGCAGACCGAGTTGTCCGGGCGGCGCACGACCGGTTCAACCATCCTGCTGCCTTAAGAAAGCCATCGGGGGCAAGCCCCCTCCCACCCTTGACCGAGGTGTCTCGACGAACACCGATCAAATGTGGGAGGGGGCTTGCCCCCGATAGGCGCGACTCGGTCTCAGGACGGTCGCACCACATCCCCCGTCGCCAGGTCACGGATCAGGCTCGGGTTCTTGCGTCCACCCAGGGCGCCGCCCAGTACAAGGTCCACCTGCCCGCGGAAATACTGCTCCACCCGAATCCGCGTACGTGCGGCCGGGCGGCCCTGGGGGTTGGCCGACGTGGAAATCAACGGCCCGACCTGGGCGCACAAATCCCGTACCAGCGGATGGTCACTGACCCGCAGCGCCACGGTGTCATGCACCCCCGTGACCCATTCCGGCAGCAAGTCCTGGTGGGGCACCAGCCAGGTATTCGGCCCAGGCCAGGTGCTGGCCATGCGCTCGATCCAGGTGTCGGGAAAGTCTTCGAACAGGAAGTCGAACTGGCGGATATTATCGGCCACCAGGATCAGGCCCTTATCCACTGAGCGATTCTTGATCGCCAGCAAACGGTCCACCGCTGCTTCATTCCACGGGTCGCAGCCCAGGCCCCAGACCGCTTCGGTCGGATAGGCAATCACCGCACCTGCGCGAATTTCTCGTGCAGCTTCCAGCACACGCCACCTGTTGACCATTGTTTACTCTCCGAACTAAAGCTCTGGGCAGTTTACCGATCTTCGTTGCAAAACCCAGCTACAACCGTTCGCCACGCGCAAGCCAGCGCCCACTTTCACAGATCACCCGGCCTTCGAGTTCCAGCTCGGTAAGGCTCGCCAGCACCTGGGCCAGCGGCCGTCCACTGGCAAGCGCCAGGGCTTCGCTGGTGTGCGGGGCCGCGTGCAACAGCGCCACCAGCGGATGCACAACCGGTACGGGGGCCGGGCGTGACAACGCCTGCCAACCGCGCAAGCCTTCAAGAATATGCTCGATGGTCTCCACCAGCACCGCGCCATCGCGGATCAACTGATGACAGCCCTTGGCCGCCGGATGATGGATGGAACCCGGAATGGCGTACACCTCGCGTCCTTGTTCCGCCGCCAGCCGTGCGGTAATCAGCGAACCGCTGGCGATGCTGGCTTCCACCACCAGGA
Organism: Pseudomonas sp. 34 E 7; assembly: GCF_900005715.1. Classification (NCBI taxonomy): domain Bacteria; kingdom Pseudomonadati; phylum Pseudomonadota; class Gammaproteobacteria; order Pseudomonadales; family Pseudomonadaceae; genus Pseudomonas; species Pseudomonas sp. 34 E 7. The sequence continues at coordinate 117,711 of NZ_CVTX01000145.1, read as the reverse complement.
CCCCCAGGGACAAACCGCTGATAATCCGATTGCGCCGTGGAAAGTTACCGGCCTGGGGTGGCGCGTCCAGTGGAAACTCGGAAACCACGGCGCTGCCCTGGGCAATCATGGTCGCAGCCAGCTTCCTGTGGCGCTGTGGATAAAGTTTTTCCAGACCGGTGCCGAGTACACCGATGGTATGACCGCCCACGTCCAATGCCGCCTGATGGGCCGCGCCATCGATACCCAACGCAAGGCCGCTGGTGATGACAAAACCGGCGCTTGCCAGGCTGCGCGAAAAGGCGGCGGCGGTGTCCATGCCGGGGCGCGAAGCACGACGACTGCCGACCACGGCCAACTGCGGTTTTTCCAGCAGCGATGGGTCGCCGGCAACGAATAACAGCGGCGGAGCGCCCTCTGTCTGGCCTAGCAGCGCAGGGTAATCGGGCTGGTCCCACATCAGTAAATGCTGGCCAGGGCGGGCCAGCCAGGCCAATGCCGCACTGGCCCCATCACGAATATCCACACTGCGCCGGGCATCGGCACTGACGGCCGGCAACCCGAGCGCGCGCCAGGCACTGGCAGGGGCACTGATGGCTTTCGACGCAGAACCGAACGCCTCGATCAACCGGTGAAAACGCCTGGGACCCAGTTCCGGCAACCGGTGCAAGCGCAGCCGGGCTTCCAGCTCTGCCGGGGAAATTTGATTGCTGTTTATAGGAAACATCTGATCATCCTTGATCGGAACAAGCTGTGGATAACTCTGTTGGTAACTTATTTAGCAGGCTATTTATTGCGATTGATCGTCAGTCTCGAAACGATCCATCACGGCCAGCGGGCGGGACGCGCTGAGAACCAGGGCATAGCTGAGTTTTTCATAGGTGCGAAACACCAGCAGGGTGCCGGCACGCACATCCGGGAGTCGCGTCGGGGCCCCTGTCAGCGCGTCGCGCACCGAGGCGCCGGCCCTGATCACCGTGAGCAATTGGCCTTCGACCACACCGTCCCGGCGCCCCTTGTTCAAGGTCACCGCATCCAGTACGCCGATCTGTGTGACGCCCTTGGGAATGTCGATGATGTGGCCTTCAACAAAGGGGGCGGATGCACGCGTTTGCAGATTGGCCAGGTCCACGCCAGGTTCGGCGCGCAGCAAACGGTCGCCTGGACGCACCTCCTGGGTAACCCTTTGCACGGCCAGGGTGGTGAGATCATCGCTCAGCACAAAGCGCGCGGTGCCGATGTCGTCGGCATTGATTCCAAGCAGTTCGCGGGTGTCGGGGTCGGTATAGACCTTGCCTCGGCGGAAGATCCCGTAGTTGGGCTGGGTCGGGTCCAGACTGCCCCTGGCGTAGACGCGCTCGCCGTTGGCGCCCAGCACGCGCCCACCTTCGGCGGCGACGATATAGGGTGCGTTATCCAGGTCCTCGGGGGAATCGAGCAGGCGGTTGTGCAGCAGGAAGCCCTGTATGGCCTTTTGCGTGACAGGGTCCAGGCGCTGGCCGGGCTGTGGAATCAGCGCCATGGCCAGCGGGGCCCACAGCAGCAAGACGAGTAGCGATTTCCTCATGGGGTCAATCTCCTTTATTATGTGCGTTCGCGTGAAACGCCATAGCCTTCGCGGCTTTCGAACGTTTCACACCGGCTGCCTGGGTCCATCCCACCGCCGATTTGCCTCTACCTCACATGTGCAGCAATTACGCTTATGGCTATTTTGAACATCCTCGAATTTCCCGACTCGCGCCTGCGCACGATCGCCAAGCCGGTGGCCGTAGTGGACGACAAGGTTCGTCAGTTGGTCGATGACATGTTTGAAACAATGTATGAAGCCCCGGGCATCGGCCTCGCCGCGACCCAGGTCAACGTGCATCTGCGCGTCGTGGTCATGGACCTGTCCGAAGATCGCAGCGAACCCCGGGTGTACATCAACCCCGAGTTCGAACCGCTGACCGACGAGATGGGCGAATACCAGGAAGGTTGCCTGTCGGTGCCGGAGTTCTACGAGAACGTCGAACGCCCATTGCGCGTGAAGATCAAGGCCCTGGACCGCGACGGCAAGCCGTTCGAGCTGATTGCCGAAGGCCTGTTGGCGGTGTGCATCCAGCATGAGTGCGACCACCTCAACGGCAAGCTGTTTGTCGATTACCTGTCCACGCTCAAACGTGACCGGATCAAGAAGAAGCTGGAAAAAAAGCATCGCCAGCAAGCTTGATGCCCTCCTTCCAAAGGCTTGCTGCGGCAAGCCTTTTTCTTTTGTGACTGCTTTTAACGAGAACTCCGATGACCGAGCCACTGCGCATTGTTTTTGCCGGTACACCCGAATTTGCCGCCGAACACCTCAAGGCGCTGCTTGCCAGCCCCTATGAAATCGTCGCGGTGTACACCCAGCCGGATCGCCCGGCCGGGCGCGGGCAAAAACTGATGCCCAGCCCGGTCAAGCAGCTGGCGCTCGAGCACAACATCGCCGTGCTGCAACCACCGACCCTGCGCAATGCCGACGCCCAGGCCGAACTGGCCGCGCTCAAGCCGGACCTGCTGGTCGTGGTTGCCTACGGCTTGATCCTGCCCCAGGCCGTACTCGATATCCCACGCCTGGGCTGCATCAACAGCCACGCTTCGTTGCTGCCACGCTGGCGCGGAGCGGCGCCGATCCAGCGCGCAGTGCAAGCTGGCGACAGCGAAAGCGGCGTAACGGTCATGCGCATGGAAGCAGGGCTGGACACCGGCCCGATGCTGCTCAAAGTCACCACACCGATCACTGCCCAAGACACCGGCGGCAGCCTGCACGATCGCCTGGCTGAAATGGGGCCGCCGGCCGTCATCCAGGCCATCGCCGGTCTTGCTGCCGGCACCCTGGAAGGCGAGGTGCAGGACGACAGCCTCGCCACCTACGCCCACAAACTGAACAAAGACGAAGCCCGCATTGACTGGAGCCGCCCGGCCGTGGAGCTTGAGCGCCTGGTGCGTGCGTTCAACCCATGGCCTGTCTGCCACAGCACGCTCAACGGCGAAGCCTTGAAAGTGCTGGCTGCGACCCTGGCCGACGGTAACGGCGCGCCCGGAGAAATCATCGGCGCCAGCAAGGACGGTCTTCTGGTTGCCTGCGGCGAACAAGCGCTGTGCCTGACCCGTCTGCAATTGCCCGGTGGCAAGGCGCTTAATTTCAGCGATTTGTTCAACAGCCGTCGTGAGAAGTTTGCCCTGGGCACCGTTCTCGGCGTGGTCGCCCAATGAACCCGCGTCTGGCCGCCGCCAAGGCCCTCGCCGCCGTGCTCAACGGCAAAGCATCGCTGAACAGTTCGCTGCCCACGCAGATGGATAAGGTTGAAGACCGTGATCGCGGTTTCACCCAGGACCTGGCCTTTGGCACGGCGCGTTGGCAGCCAAGGCTGTCGGCGTTGGCGGCCAAGTTGCTGCAAAAACCGTTCAAGGCAGCCGACGCCGATGTTGAAGCGCTGCTGCTGGTCGGTCTCTATCAACTGCTCTATACCCGCGTACCGGCCCACGCCGCCATCGGTGAAACGGTGGGCTGCGCCGACAAACTGAAAAAGCCCTGGGCCAAGGCCTTGCTCAATGCCGTGCTGCGCCGCGCCCAGCGCGAAAGCGAAGGGCTGCTGGCCGAGCTGGAACATGACCCGGTGGTGCGCACCGCGCATCCGCGCTGGCTGCAAAAATCCCTGAAGGCGTTCTGGCCGCAGCAATGGGAAGCCATTTGCGCGGCGAACAATGCCCATCCGCCGATGATCCTGCGGGTCAACCGTCGCCATCACCGCCGCGACGCCTACCTGCAGCTGCTCAGCGAGGCGGGCATCGACGCCGCGCCGTGCGTGTACAGCATCGACGGTATCGTGCTCCAGGCTGCCACAGACGTGCGCAGCCTGCCGGGCTTTGCCGAGGGCTGGATCAGCGTGCAGGACGAAGCCGCACAACTGGCCGCCGACCTGCTCGACCTGGCACCCGGTCAACGCGTATTGGACGCCTGCTGCGCGCCGGGCGGTAAGACCTGTCACATCCTGGAAGTCGAAAAGGACCTGGGCGGTGTGGTAGCGGTCGACCTGGAAGCCAAACGCCTGGTGCGCGTACGGGAAAACCTCGCACGCCTGGGTTTGAGCGCCGAGCTGATCGCCGCCGACGGCCGCGACACCGCCACCTGGTGGGACGGCAAACCGTTCCAGCGCATCCTGCTGGATGCGCCCTGTTCGGCCACCGGCGTGATCCGCCGCCACCCGGATATCAAGCTGACCCGCCAACCCGACGACATCGCCGCCCTGGCCGTGCTGCAGGGCGAACTGCTCGACGCGCTGTGGCCCACCCTGGAAGTCGGCGGCATTCTGCTTTACGCCACCTGTTCCACCTTGCCCACCGAGAATACCGAGGTCATTCAAGCCTTCCTCGCCCGCACCAGCGGCGCACGGGAACTGGACCTCGCGACCACGGCCGGCATCAAGCAACCGCACGGTCGCCAATTGCTCGCGCGGGAAGGCGGGCATGATGGCTTCTACTACGCCAAACTGATCAAGATCGCCGCCGCGCGCGGCTGAATGGTTTTAAGGGAGTGACCGGATGAAAATCATCATCCTCGGGGCAGGGCAGGTGGGCGGCACGCTGGCTGAGCATTTGGCCAGCGAAGCCAACGACATCACCGTGGTCGACACCGACGCCGAGCGCCTGCGTAATCTGGGCGACCGCCTGGACATCCGCACGGTGCAGGGCCGTGCGTCGTTCCCCACCGTGCTGCGTCAAGCCGGCGCCGACGATGCCGACATGCTCGTCGCGGTCACCAACAGCGACGAGACCAACATGGTCGCCTGCCAGGTCGCCCACACGCTGTTCCACACCCCGACCAAGATCGCCCGTGTGCGCGAAGCCGCCTACCTGACCCGCGCCGGCCTGTTCGACAACGATGCCATTCCGGTGGATGTGCTGATCAGTCCGGAACAGGTGGTCACGCACTACATCAAGCGCCTGATCGAAATTCCGGGTGCCTTGCAGGTGATCGACTTCGCCGGGGGCAAGGCGCAGTTGGTTGCGGTGAAGGCCTACTACGGCGGGCCGCTGGTGGGTCAGCAGTTGCGTCAATTGCGCGAACACATGCCGAATGTTGAAACCCGCGTCGCCGCGATTTTTCGGCGTGACCGGCCGATCCTGCCCCAGGGCGACACCGTGATCGAAGCCGATGACGAAGTGTTTTTCATCGCGGCCAAGGCGAATATTCGTGCGGTGATGAGCGAAATGCGCCGGCTCGACGAGACCTATAAACGCATCGTCATCGCCGGCGGCGGGCAGATCGGTGAGCGCTTGGCAGAGGCCATCGAAAGCCGCTACCAGGTGAAGATCATCGAGATGAGCCCCACGCGCTGCCGGCATTTGTCCGACACGCTCGACAGCACCGTGGTGTTGCAGGGCAGTGCCTCGGACCGCGACCTGCTGATGGAAGAAAACATCGCCGACGCCGATATCTTCCTGGCGCTGACCAACGACGACGAGGCCAACATCATGTCCTCGCTGCTGGCCAAGCGGCTGGGGGCGAAGAAAGTGATGACCATCATCAACAACCCGGCCTATGTCGACCTGATCCAGGGCGGCGATATCGACATCGCCATCAGTCCGCAATTGGCCACCATTGGCACGTTGCTCGCTCACGTACGCCGTGGCGACATCGTCAGCGTGCACTCCCTGCGCCGTGGCGCGGCGGAGGCTATCGAGGCGATTGCCCATGGCGACTCCAAATCAAGCAAGGTCATCGGCAGGGCCATCCGCGATATCGGCTTGCCGCCGGGCACCACCATTGGCGCAATCATTCGCGATGAAGAAGTGATCATTGCCCACGACGATACGGTGATCGCCACCGGTGACCATGTGATCCTTTTCCTGGTGGACAAGAAACATATCCGCGATGTGGAGAAGCTGTTCCACGTGGGCCTGAGCTTTTTCTGATCTGACGGAGTGGACGACATGCTCGAATCCCTGGAGAAAATGCTCGCCAAGGGTGTGGATAATTCGCTGCTGCGGTTTGGCTTGGGCAAGGGTTATCTGGATCTGAAGGACAACGCCAAGGCGGCGGAGCATTTGCAGCGCTGCGTCGAGTTCGATCCGAAATATTCGGCGGCGTGGAAGTTGCTGGGCAAGGCGCAGCAAGGGCTGGGGGATAGCGTGGCCGCTCGCCAGGCGTGGGAGAAGGGCATCGAAGCGGCCCAGGCCCATGGCGACAAACAGGCCGAAAAAGAAATGACGGTATTCCTGAAGAAACTCGACCGCCAGGCCTGAGCAAAACCCAAATGTGGGAGGGGGCTTGCCCCCGATAGCAGTGTGTCAGCCAATACATGGTTGACTGAACCACCGCTATCGGGGGCAAGCCCCCTCCCACATTGGTTTCTGTGGTGATCTTGAGTCAGTACCAGCGCGCCTCACCCGGTGGGCGTTTCTTGAAGCGTTTCATGCTCCACATGTACTGGCTCGGGTAGGCGCCGACATACCGCTCCACCACCTTGCTCATCGCCGCGCAGGACGTGGCGGTGTCAGTGCTGTACATGTCTTCCGGGGCCGCTTCCAGGATCACTTTGTAGCCCGAGCCGTCCGGCAGGCGCAGGGCGTGCAGGAACACGCCCACCGCCTTGTGGCCGGCGAGCATGTTCGGCACGAACTTGCTGGTCAGCGCCTGGGTTGCGAAGAACGGTACGAAGATGCCGGCGGATTCAGCCGGCTCGGGGTCGGCAGGGATACCCACCTGGCCGCCTTTGCGCACTTCCTTGATCACGCTCAGGATGCCTTCCTTGGTGGAGGCGGCCACGCGGTTGCCCAGTTGCACGCGTTGCTTGCGCAACAAGTCGTCAACAGCCTTGAGCTTGGGCGGGCGATAGAAAATGATCGGTTTGCACTGGCTGCAATAAAAATGATTCAGCACTTCCCAGTTGCCCAGGTGGCTGGTGATGCCCACCACGCCTTTACCCGAGGCCAGGGCATCGTGCAGCACGTGCAGGCCTTCGACTTCGCGCACCAGGTCGATGGAACGCTGGGCCGGCCAGATCCACGCGCAGGCGCTTTCGGTCAGGGACTTGCCGATGTCCATCAGGCTGCGGCCTACCAGGCGCTCGCGTTCGGCCGGGTCCATGTCCGGGAAACACTTGGACAGGTTGATCCGCACTGTCTCGCGGGAGCGGTTGGGGGTTTTCCACATGATCCAGCCGATCCCCGTACCGACGGCCTGTACGGCGCGCCAGGGCAGCAGGGCAAACAACCGAAGAGCGCCTACCAGCAAGGCGCCTTTAAACTTTTCCACAGGTCACTCCTGATCGTGTGTGGTACGCAAAGCGCGCATTCTACCCGGCGTTGACCAGGTCCGCGTAGCGGTCGCAGTCCTGGGTGTGGTCCATGACCATGCCCGAGGCCTGCATGAACGCGTAGCAGATGGTCGGCCCGACAAAGGTGAAGCCGGCTTTCTTCAAGGCTTTGCTCATCGCTTGGGCTTCGGGTGTAATCGCCGGGACGTCGCTGCGGTCCGTGAAGTGATTGACCTTGGGCTTGCCGCCGACAAACGACCAGAGCAACCCCACAGGGTCTTCCAGCGCCAGCCAGGCCGCGGCGTTGCGGCGTGTGGCGTTGAGCTTCAGGCGATTGCGCACGATGCCCGGGTCCTGCATCAGCGCTTCGATTTCAGCGTCGGTCAGCCTGGCCAGACGCTGCGCATCAAAGCCGAACAGCACCTTCCGGTAATGCTCGCGTTTGCGTAAAACGGTGATCCAGGACAAGCCCGCCTGGAACCCTTCGAGCAAAAGCAACTCGAACAGTCCCTGCGCATCGCGCAGCGGCGTTCCCCACTCTTGATCGTGATAAGCCATGTACAGCGGATCTTCAGAACACCAAAAGCAGCGTGGCATAAGGCTCCAGGGAGTGGTGGCGGGGCCGAATCGGGTATACTCCCGCTCTTTAAATCGCAGCCCAAGTAACAGGTGAATTTCGTGAGCCAGCCTACGCCAGCCGTGCGTACCTTCCAAGACTTGATCCTCGCCCTCCAGCAATACTGGGCCGAGCAAGGTTGTGTGGTACTTCAGCCCTACGATATGGAAGTAGGCGCCGGCACTTTCCACACCGCTACCTTCCTGCGGGCCATCGGCCCGGAAACCTGGAACGCCGCTTATGTGCAGCCCAGTCGTCGCCCGACTGACGGCCGCTACGGCGAAAACCCGAACCGTCTGCAGCACTACTACCAGTTCCAGGTGGTGTTGAAGCCCAACCCGGACAACTTCCAGGAACTGTACCTGGGCTCGCTGAAACATGTCGGCCTGGACCCGCTGGTCCACGACATCCGTTTCGTTGAAGACAACTGGGAATCGCCGACCCTGGGCGCCTGGGGCCTGGGCTGGGAAGTCTGGCTCAATGGCATGGAAGTGACCCAGTTCACTTACTTCCAGCAGGCGGGCGGCATCGAGTGCTACCCGGTGACCGGCGAAATCACCTACGGTCTCGAGCGCCTGGCCATGTACCTGCAGGGCGTGGACTCGGTCTATGACCTGGTGTGGGCTGACGGCCCGTTCGGCAAAGTCACCTACGGCGACGTGTTCCACCAGAACGAAGTGGAGCAGTCCACCTACAACTTCGAACACGCCAACGTCGACAAGCTGTTCGAACTGTTCGACTTCTATGAAAGCGAAGCCAAGCGCCTGATCGAACTCGACCAGCCGCTGCCGTTGCCGAGCTATGAAATGGTGTTGAAGGCTTCCCATACCTTCAACCTGCTGGACGCGCGCCGTGCCATCTCGGTAACCGCGCGCCAGCAATACATCCTGCGTGTGCGCACCCTGGCGCGTTACGTCGCCCAAGCCTATCTGCTGGCACGCGCCAAGCTGGGCTTCCCGATGGCAACCCCGGATTTGCGTGATGAAGTGTTGGCTAAGCTGGAGGCTGCACAATGAGTGCTCAAGATTTCCTGGTTGAACTGGGCACCGAAGAGCTGCCACCCAAGGCACTCAATACCCTGGCCGATGCATTCCTGGCCGGTATCGAAAAAGGCCTGCACGGCGCCGGCCTGAAGTTTGCGGCGAAAAAAGTCTACGCCGCGCCACGTCGCCTGGCGGTGTTGCTGACCGCGCTGGAAACCCAGCAGCCGGACCGCAACATCAACCTCGACGGCCCGCCGCGCCAGGCCGCATTCGACGCCGAAGGCAATCCGACTCAGGCGGCACTGGGCTTCGCCAAAAAGTGCGGCGTCGAGCTGAGCGAGATTGACCAGAGCGGGCCGAAACTGCGCTTCAGCCAGGTCATCACCGGCAAGCCGACGGCCAGCCTGTTGCCGACCATCGTGGAAGACTCCCTGAACGACCTGCCGATCCCCAAGCGCATGCGCTGGGGTGCGCGCAAGGAAGAATTCGTACGCCCAACCCAATGGCTGGTGATGCTGCTCGGTGACCAGGTCATCGATTGCACCATTCTCGCCCAGAAGGCAGGCCGTGATTCCCGTGGTCACCGCTTCCACCATCCCGAGAGCGTGCGCATCACCGCGCCGGCCAACTACGTCAATGACCTGCGCGCCGCTTACGTGCTGGCCGATGCCAATGAGCGTCGCGAGCTGATCAGCAAGCGCACCGAAGAGCTGGCCCGCCTGCAGGAAGGCACCGCCATCGTGCCGCCAAGCCTGCTCGACGAAGTGACCGCCCTGGTCGAATGGCCGGTGCCGCTGGTGTGCTCGTTCGAAGAACGCTTCCTCGACGTACCGCAGGAAGCGCTGATCACCACCATGCAGGACAACCAGAAATACTTCTGCCTGCTGGACGCGGACGGTAAGTTGCTGCCGCGCTTCATCACCGTGGCCAACATCGAAAGCACGGACCCGCAACAGATCATCGCCGGTAACGAGAAAGTCGTGCGCCCGCGCCTGACCGACGCCGAGTTCTTCTTCAAGCAGGACAAGAAGCAGAAGCTTGAAGACTTCAACCTGCGTCTGCAAAACGTGGTGTTCCAGGAAAAACTCGGCAGCGTCTACGACAAGGCCGTACGCGTTTCCAAGCTGGCGGCCTACATCGCGCCGCGCATTGGTGGCGACGCCGCCTGGGCCGCACGCGCAGGCCTGCTGTCCAAGTGCGACCTGGCCACCGAGATGGTCGGCGAGTTCCCCGAGATGCAGGGCGTGGCCGGTTACTACTACGCCCTCAACGACGGCGAACCCAACGATGTGGCGCTGGCGCTGAACGAGCAGTACATGCCACGTGGTGCCGGTGCCGAGCTGCCGAGCACCCTGACCGGTGCGGCCGTTGCCATCGCCGACAAGCTGGACACGCTGGTAGGCATCTTCGGCATCGGCATGCTGCCCACCGGCAGCAAGGACCCGTATGCGCTGCGCCGTGCAGCCCTGGGCGTGCTGCGTATCCTGATCGACAAGAAGCTGGACCTCGACCTGACCCAGGCCGTGGTGTTTGCCGTCGGCCAGTTCGGTGCCAAGGTCAAGCAAGCGGGCCTGGCCGAGCAAGTGCTGGAGTTCGTGTTCGACCGCCTGCGTGCGCGTTACGAAGACGAAGGCGTGGACGTTTCCGTCTACCTGTCGGTGCGTGCCCTGCAGCCGGGTTCGGCGCTGGACTTCGATCAACGCGTACAGGCCGTACAGGCGTTCCGCAAGTTGCCGGAAGCCGATGCCCTGGCCGCCGTGAACAAACGCGTATCGAACCTGCTGAGCAAGGCCTACAACCTGGGCACTGCCGACGTGGACCCAAGCCTGTTTGCCGATGCCAAGGAGTTCTCGCTGAACTCGGCCATCGTCAAGGCCGAGAACGCCGTCAAGCCGCTGATCGCCGAGCGTAACTACGCTGAAGCGCTGGCGCGTCTGGCGTCGTTGCGTGAGCCGGTGGATGCGTTCTTCGAAGCGGTGATGATCAATGCCGACGATGCCGGCGTGCGGAAAAACCGCTACGCCATGCTCGCGCGTCTGCGTGGCCTGTTCATCAATATCGCTGACATTTCCGTACTGGGCTGATCATGTTGAAACTGCTGATTCTCGATCGGGACGGGGTGATCAATTACGACTCCGACGCTTACATCAAGTCGGTGGCGGAATGGACTCCACTGCCCGGTTCGATCGAGGCCATCGCGCAGTTGAGCAAAGCCGGCTGGACAGTGGCCATTGCCACTAACCAGTCCGGCATCGCCCGCGGTTATTACGACATTGCCACCCTGGACGCCATGCACGCGCGCTTGCGCAGGCTGGTCGCCGAGCAGGGCGGTGAGGTGGGGCTGGTGGTTTACTGCCCCCACGGGCCGGATGAGGGCTGCGCTTGCCGCAAACCCAAGCCTGGCATGCTGAAAACTATTGCAGAACATTACAAGGTGCCCTTGGCTGGGATATGGTTCGTCGGGGACAGTCTCGGTGACCTGGAGGCGGCCAAAGCCGTCGACTCTCAGCCAGTTTTGGTAAAGACCGGGAAAGGCGAAAAGACCCAGGCGAAAAACCTGCCGGTAGGCACTTTGATTTTTGACGATCTGGCGGCGGTTGCCGCAGAACTTATCAACAACTAGCCGCCCTCGACTTCCTGACCAGGGATTGTTCGGGAGTGCGCTTTTAACAGGCGGGCCGTGTCCCGCAACGGTAAATGCCGCCATGTCGATCTTGCAGGCCATCAGAACCTTTTTCTTTTACCTGCTGCTGGGCACCAGTTCGTTTCTCTGGTGCACCCTGAGCTTTTTTATTGCACCTTTCCTGCCGTTCAAGGCGCGCTATCGCTTTATCAATGTGTATTGGTGCCGCTGTGCGCTGTGGCTGTCCAAGGTGTTCCTGGGCATCCGCTTCGAGATCAAGGGCGCGGAAAACGTTCCGGAGCAGCCCTGCGTGATTCTGTCGAACCATCAGAGCACCTGGGAAACATTCTTCCTCTCGGCGTACTTCTCGCCGCTGAGCCAGGTGCTCAAGCGTGAGCTGCTGTACGTGCCGTTCTTTGGCTGGGCCATGGCGATGCTGCGTCCGATTGCGATCGACCGTGACAATCCCAAGGCGGCGCTCAAGCACGTCGCCAAGAAGGGCGACGAGCTGCTCAAGGATGGCGTTTGGGTGCTGATCTTTCCCGAAGGCACGCGTGTGCCTTATGGCACCGTTGGCAAATTCTCGCGCGGCGGCACTGCATTGGCGGTCAACGCCAACCTGCCGGTGCTGCCGATTGCCCATAACGCCGGCAAGTTCTGGCCCAAGACCGGCTGGGCCAAACGCGCAGGCACCATTACCGTGGTGATCGGCGAACCCATGTACGCAGAAGGCGAAGGCCCACGCGCGATTGCTGCGTTGAATGACCGCGCCGCGGCATGGAATGAAGCGCAGCAACGGGCCATGGGCTCATTGCCGCCGGAGCCGGTGGTGGTGGAGACACCCGCTGTTTGAACTTCTGTGGATAACCTGTGTACGGTTTGTTGGCAAATTGGAGTTTTTTGATCATAACTGGCTGATCTGGCTACATATTTCTGAAACTTATAAAATCACCAAAAACGTGCATAAGTTTTTTCCTCATTAAAAAACCGGTCCTGGTGACCGGTTTTTTAATGCACACGCAAGAGGTCGCTTTTCAGTCGTCCAACAGTGGCAGTCGCAGGATGAACGTCGAGCCCGTGCCCAACTCGCTTTCGCAGGTCACACGCCCACCGTGGCGTTCCACCACGGCCTTTACCATCGTCAGGCCCAACCCCAAGCCGTCACTGCCCTGGGCCGAGTCGAAGCGCCGATATTGATTGAACAGTTCCGGCAGATCCTGCGGGGCAATGCCTGGCCCCTGGTCGCTGATGCGGCATTCCAGCCAGCCCTGCGCGCTGCCATGGCTTAACCTGACACGGGTGTTGGCGGGAGAATATTTAATCGCATTTTCCAGCACATTGAATAACGCTCGAGTGAGCAGCGATTGATCGGCGTTCACCATGCCTTCGTCCGCTTCATCCAGATCGTGAACCAGGTGGATGCCCTTGAGCTGGGCGATAACCGCGACTTGATCGAAAGCGTCCATCACCAGCATGGCAAACAGGGTAGGTTGGAAGTGGTAACCATCAGCCTCCGCTTTCGCCAGTTGCACAAAGGACTCGGTGAGGCTCAACGCACGGCGGACCTGTTGTTCGATCTGGCCGAACACGGGCGATTCGCTCTCATGCAGATCCAACAGGGCGAGGATTGCCGAATGCGGCGCACGCAGGTCATGGGAGAGGAAGCGCAGCATGGTTTCGCGATGCTGTTGGGCTTCGCGTTCCTTGCTTAAATCCGTGAGGCTCAGCAGCCAACCCAGGGCCGTGTCACCTTCGGCCGGCAGCAAGGGCGCAAGCTCCATGCGCAGACTGCGTTGGTGGATATCACGGAACTCCACGAGCACCAGCTCAGAGAGGGCAACGCGCACGCCATTGTGCAACGGCGGATAACCCAGGTCGGCCAACTGCTCCAGCAGGTTCTCGGCGACAAGGTCATTGCCGAATACCTCGCGGGCAACGCGGTTGGCCAGCAAGATATTGCCCTTGGGGTCGGTAATCAATGTGGCCACCGGTAAGCATTCGAGACCATCGGCCATGAACCGCCGGGTATCCCGTGTGCGGCTTACGGCTTGCTCCAGGGCAAAGATACGCGCCTGCAATACATCACCCTGGCTGGCGGGCGCACGGCGGCGCTCAGGCAGCACTTTGGGTTCGTTATCCAGGCGCGCCAGTTCCCAGCCGAAGTAAGCGATGATCACGCTGAGGCGGCGCCAATTCCAGATCAAGTAGCTGAGCAGCAACCCGATCAGGCTGGCCGCAGGCGACCACCAATGGCCGAGACGCAACAGGGCCCAGGCGCCGAGCACCGCTGCGGCCATGCAGCCCAGGGTCATCCACAACGCATAACGCGGACGGTAGAGCAGCAAACCCAGCAACAACGCCACCAGTGACGTCGCCATCAGCGCCGCCAGCCAGCCGGGCAGATCGACAGTACTGTGCCCCTGCAACAGACTATCGAGCACATTCGTCTGAATCTCCACCCCCTCTGTAGTACCGGGCGTGGAAGACAGCGGCGTGACAAACCGGTCGCCCATCCCGGACGCCGTCGCCCCCACCAGGATCAGGCGATTGCGCAGTTGCTCGGCAGGCACTTCACCGCGTAACACGCTGGCGTAGGACACATGGGGTAAATCAGTCTGCGCCGCGCGCACGACTTCGGCCAGGCGCTTGTCATTCGCGGGAGCGGCGGGGTCACTGAAGATTGCATCGAACAGAATACCTGCTGGTTGCGCCGCACTCAGGCGCCCGATCAGATCGGCGTGCACGTTAGGCGGCCAGGGCCATGGCCCCAGCTGTTTCAGGCTGTCCTCATCGATGGTCACCAGCAGGATGCGTGAGTCCACGGGCAGTGGAGTGAGGCGGCGCAGGCTGTCGTATAACGGGCTATTCAAGGCCAGGCCCGGGCTAAGCGACAGGTAAGCGGTGATGGGCAACAACAGCAAACCGATCCACAACCACTCACGCACGAGACGATGAAACAAGCGCTGGGCCTGGGTAGGTTGACGTTTATCGGCCGTGCTCCAGAGCGTCATCGGTCAATGTGCCTGGGTGGTTGGTGGGTGATATGAACTGTCATGGGTCGCGGTTCCTCCCTGCTGGCTATTGTCGTCGTGGGCCGACCAGCGCACTTCAGAGAACGAAGCTTTGAGCCCAGTGAAGCTCATTTTTCGGCACGCAGGAAAAATTTTTCTGTCTGATGTTCATTCCAAAGAGCCACTGAGATCAGCACACAGCCGTTTACGTCAGCGCATGCGTCGGCTGATCCTTTTCCTAACCGTCGGGAGCCGGTATCTTTCCCCTGTCGGTACGGAGGACTTTAAAGTGTAAAACCGCTCATTAGCCCCATCGTACCGATAGATCCAGGGGGTCGACGAATCCGAGCACAATTCTTCAGATTCAAGACTGGCATCTGCGCAGTACGTGCCGACGACTGCCGTACTCTTCAAGAAGAAAGGACCCACCCATGCGTGTCGCAATACTGGATGACGAACCCGCAGAAACGCGCCGGGTAGAACAGACACTGCGACAGATCCCCAGTAACGTCGAACAGCCTTGGACCCTGCATTGCTTTGAGCGCGGCGAAGACCTGCTACGCCAACTGCGCCGGGAAACCTTCGACCTGTTGATACTCGACTGGCAACTGCCGGACATCACCGGGATCGCGCTTCTTCGCTGGACGCGTGAACACATGGAATCGCCGCCCGCCGTTATCATGCTGACCAGCCGGGATGCCGAGAGCGATATCGTCACGGCGCTGAACAGTGGGGCAGATGATTACGTCAGCAAGCCCTTTCGCCCTAATGAGCTGAAAGCTCGCGTGACGGCGGTACTAAGGCGCCATGGACTAAAGAAGTCGGCGACCCAGGAAGTGCAGAGCTTCAACGACCTGACCTTTGACGACGCTGAACTGACTGTGACCCGCTCGGGCAAGCCTATCAATCTCACTGAACGTGAATACCGTTTGGCCAGTTGCTTGTTCGCCAATTTGGCGCGGCCGCTGTCGCGCGAATACCTGTATGAACGGTTTTGGACTCACGAAGAAATGGTCTCCTCGCGCCCGCTGGATACGCATATCTATCGGCTGCGCAATAAGCTGGGGCTGACTGCGGACAGGGGGTGGCAGTTATTGACGATTTATGGGTATGGGTATCGGTTGGAGAGTGTATCGGCAGTGACTCCGGACTGAAAAAGTTGATGTTCCACGTGGAACGCTCATATCCGTTGCAGAACGTAGCTGTTCTCGAAGCCGTGCACACTGCCCAGCACATTGAAACCTTCAAAGAAACCTGTGGCTCTGAGCAGGTCGACCGTCGGACCCACCTCTGGCGAGTGCTGAAAATCGCGGTAGTCGTCTAATACGATGAAGCCGCCCGAGACTACGCTTGGCGAATACAGCAGGAAATCCAGCACCACGTTGCGCCGCGTGTGGCCACCATCGATATGCAACAGCGCAACGGAGGGCTCGAGGTTATAGAAACGTTCGGCACTCAGTTCCGAAAAGCCACGGACCACCTGTGCATCAGGCAGCATCAGGTCCTTGTAATAACTAAACTCTTCGAACTGGTTTGGCAATTCGAACGGGTCAATACCAATGACGCGACGCTCGTGGTTGCATACCTCATTCATCAGCATCAACGATTTGCCCTTCCACACGCCGATTTCCACCAAATCACCCGGTAGCTCGGCAATCAGAAACGTAAGGTAGCCCAATAAACGCACTTGATCATGGAACGACAACTCGCGACGCTCCATTGCGAGCTCAGGCGGCAAGCTGGCCTGCGCCTGCTCGAAATGCTGGCCGATAAACTCCCAGATCTGCGTGATGTTGTCAGTCAACTCCGGGCCACTGGTAAATTCGTTGAGCGCTTGAATAGTTATCATGGTTCTCTCCGCTTACTTCTAATGATTACGAGGGAAGCTCTGAAAAAGACTTCCAGAATTGATAAGACATTGAAATAACAAGCGGAGCAGTCAATCCCTGAACCAGGCATTTCGCCAGGCAACCAGGTGTTCATCCCGGAGCATCCATTTATCGACGACAGCGCTGCGTAGAGCCTCTCCGGCAGCGGCGCTGGCGCTTGGGTCAGCAAGATGCTCGCGGATAGCGGCAATCCATTCTTTTGACTTGTTCCGCACCCGAGTCACTGGCAAATCACCACGATAACAAAGGATGTCCGAGCAGATCACAGGGAAGCCGCAGGCGCCGTATTCCAGCAGCCGTAAGTTGCTTTTACAGGCGTTGAAGAAATTGTCTTCCAAAGGCGCCAACGCCAGGTCCAGATTCAAGTTGGCCAGCTGTGCAGGATATCTCTCGATATTTACGCCGTTATGGAACTCATGGACATACGGACGAAGTTCAGGTGGGCACATGCCCATAAATACCCATTCCACTTCGCCAGCCAGTTCACGAACGACATCGGCGATCACGAGCAAGTCGCCACCGTGGCTCGACCCGCCCGCCCAACCGACCCGAGGTTTGCGGCCTTGTTGGCGATGGCTCGTCAGCCCGCTCCACCAGTGAATTGGCAGGCGGTTCTCCACCACACGAATGTCAGCGTTAAAACCCTTTAACGCATCGGCCAGTGGCTGGGTCGACACCACCAGCCGGTCGCACATACCCGCAGCTTTTTTCAGGCGCTTGGCGATATCTTTGGGAAACAGTTCTCGGCTTGGGTTGCTGCTGGGCAATTTAAGAATGTAGTCATCCAGCTCAAAAACCTTGAATGCCTTAGAGAAGGCCTGGGTGTTCTGCATGATTTCCAGCTGAGGCGTACTGCATTGCCGCTGGAAAATGATCGTGTCTGGCGCCAGGCGATGCAGCTCCACGGGGCGAAGCAGCCAATTGCTTACAGTGCCACCTATCAGGCCTGCGGCTTCAAGGGCCGCGAAGGGCTGGCGAACACGATAATGTCCAATGCCGAAAGGGTCGGAGGGACAGCACAGCGCGTAAGGCAAAGAGCGACCGGCCAGCGGTTGCCAAGCGACCTCGCTACGGCATTCGTAGCCAAAGCCGCCACGTTCCAAGGTCAGGTTTGGGTTGTAGGCGGGGTCGCCAGCGAGCTGAGGCAGCCACTTCTCGTACATCACCGACTGCTCGCGCTTGAAACGCTCTTGCTTGACGTTCAACTTCGCCTTGTCGACCTTATTCTGGCTGACGTTAGCTTCGTGCATGAGAAGCGCATAAGGCGTCCAGACGATCAGTTGCCCGGCCTGGCCGACTTTCAGGCACAGATCGACGTCATTATAAGAAACCCCCAGGCTGGTTTCGTCCATGCCACCGACCTGGCGGTACAACTCGGTGCGGATCATCAGGCAGGCGGCCGTCACGGCGCTGTAATTCTGGTCAACCTGGAGACGGTGCAGGTAACCATTGGACTGCATCGGGGCACCGACGAATGCGTGGTCTGCCAAGCCACGCAAGCCGAGCACCACACCTGCATGCTGAATGGTTCCGTCGGGAAAGAGCAATTTGGCGCCGACTATCCCAACTTCCGGCCGCTGGGCGTGATGGAGCAGCGAACCAAGCCAGTCCCCATCAATGACGGCGGTGTCATTGTTGAGCAACACAAGATAATCACCACGGGCGTGGCTGACGGCAAAATTATTGATCGCCGAATAGTTGAACGCGTGGGGGTAACGCAGGATGCGCACCTTTTCGCTGTTCAGGCGCTCCATACCCGCGAACCAATTCTGTGCTTCAACCGTTTCACTGTTGTTGTCGACGATGATGAGTTCGAAGTTCGTGTAGCGGGTTTTTTCCATGACGCTTTCGACGCAGCGCATCAGCATCGGCAGTTGGTCTTTAGTAGGAATCACTATAGACACCAGCGGCTGTGAGGTGTGCTGGTAGATCACCCGGTTGACCATCGGCAAAGGTCCTGGGCGCAACTCATGAGCCACGCCCAGACGTTGCAGGTGCGCCTCGACGATAGCAGCGCTGTACTTGACGACCTGGGGTTCGACCAGCCACTGGCCGAAGTTGATTGCATGATGTACCAGCACTTCACTGAGGTGTCCGACAGTGCCCAGTCCATTAATTTCAATCAACCGATACAGCAGATCGTGGGGTGCCAGTTCGGCAAAAGCGAGATCGAAGCCATTAGCATCCAGCGCGGCCGTTCGGTTGAAGGCCAACGCTCGGCCGACATACGGATAACTGCGCAACAGGTCCAGGTTCAGGTCCGGCTTGAATATCGGGTCTTGGCAACCCTCTGGGGTAAGCGTGTCTTCATCGCTGTAGCACACGCTGATACCCGGGTTCAGGGCTATACCCTCGGCGAGTAGCAGCAGTGCGTGGGGGTCGATTTGGTCTCCACCCCGAAGCAAATAGCACCAGTCGACATCGATCCCTTGCAGCAGCTCATTCAGCTGGCTTGGCCAGCACTCAGCGAGCGGCAGCCAGACCAAATTGTCGGCTGCCGCTACCCCGACAGGCTCGGCGTTAGAAAGCACCGCGATGGCTGCCGCGCCGTAAAGCTGGCGATCAATGCTTTCCAGGCTGGAACGTAACTGCGCAATGTCACCTGTGGTATCAGTCAACACCACCAGAATGTTTGGGTGCTGCTGCCAATTCGCAAGCCGTGCGGGCAAACCTTCGAACTCAGCGGCGGATAGTTGCCGGGTATCCAGCCAGCGACGATACAGATTGATATCGCGTTGCTCTTTACCCACATTCGCCAACACGCCAAAAAAACGTTCCAAAGCGTGGGCCATGGTGCCGTCCAACTGACCGCATTCAGTTTCAAAATCTTCGTCGGTCAAATGCATCTGTTCTAAGTGAGCCAACACCTCTCTACGCACAAAGAACATGGTACCGGCAAAAAAATCTGCCTGGCCTATTCGCTGTGGATCAATGCCAGCACGCTTAGCGAGAGTAAGGAGGTGAGAGTAGTTGGCCTCACTAAGGTTTTTGGCCACCGCCTGTCGGTAAGGCTCAGTGCCGAGTAGCGGATGATGCATTGGGTCGGCAAGGTACTCTACTGATTCCCTGAAGCGCACAGGGTTTAGCAGATCATTGAAAAGGTCTTGGGCCCAAGCGCTTTCCATGTGCAGCGAACGCTTGGTGTGGAGTTTGACCACCGTCTGGATGTTGTCTGCACGTAAAAACGGCAGCACTCGCAGGAACGGCAAAATATCCCTTCCGTGATTGGGTACCCGATACAACGAATAGCTCAGCCCGCTCGCTGCCAGCAGGTCGCCCACCTCTTTATCATTACCTCCCACGCAGGTGACGTAGAGGTGCAGGTGTTCATTCAATTGCGTCAACCGGCGCAGGATTTCCTGCAGCTCACCCGGGTAATACGCATGGATGACGACTCCGATTGGCGGCTCACCGTCTTCAAGCCAAGGTTGGCCCAAGAACAGGACTTCGCACTGCTCGGCGAAGGGGATAATGCTGCCGGCGGTATAGAGGTTCAGGCTGTCAGGCGCCAGGTAAGCCTCTCGCAACCGAAACAGTTGAAAGGCCTGGCCGGCTGACAAGGGCGCTCGGCGCACTTGCCTTAACGGCTGTGGGTTATACAGCCCCAGAGCACGTATCTGCTTGACGAACCTTGCACGACCCTCGTTGAATAAGTCTTGCATGTCTGGCTGTTTCTGGCGCTGTTCGACGTGATGGCGAAAGAGCGACAGAGGCTCACTTAGAAACGCCAAGTGGCCGTGTTGCAGCAAGTTCACATACAACGCCAGGTCGTTGATCGCATCAACGAGCACGCCTCCAAGGGCGCAAATATTCGGGACTTTGTCTATCACCTGAACCCGGCGAAACATGACGGTGGTGGGTTCGCCAATGAAGTTAACGGGCCAGTCGCAGAGCAGTGAAGTCAGGTCGGCGCCATGAAGGCAGACATCCTCGTCAAATACTTTAGACGTCTCGAGGATATCCGGCAGCGTCTCGCCCTGGGCATCTATCAAACGGCGCCGCGAGGTGACCAGCGATATGTCGGCGCGGGCATCCAGCACAGCGGCCATGCGCGTTACACAATCTGTCAGTAATACGTCATCGTCGTTGAGAAACTTGATGTACTCACCCCTGGCTTCTTCCAGGCCGCGGGTGAGATTGAGCAGACCGCCCAATTGCTGTTCGTTTTTCAGGTAACGAACCGGCACCGTGGTTTGTGCGGCAAGACGTTCAGTGATCAAACGAATACCATCGCCGCGACAGTCGTCGGTGACCACGATTTCGATATTGGCGTAGCACTGGTTGATCGCACTGTTCAGCGCTACTTCGAAGAAGCGCGGGTTGTGAGCCGGTATCGCAATGCTGACAAGCGGCAAGCGTTCAGCCAAGAGGGGATTTGTCATGCTCACACCAATTTGCACAAGGGATGAAGGTAGGACTCGCTTAAGCCGCTTTCACTGCCTGGCTGACAGCCTGACTCTTTGCCGGCCGGCCTATACGGTGCCAGTAATTGTTCTTGGGTCATTGATTCACCTGCTTTTCAGCAAGCAGCTCAGCCAGGCACTCGATCACTCTCTGGATGCTTGCATCGTTCAATGAAAGGTGGAATGGCAAACCCAGCAGACGTTCGGCCAAGAGGTCAACAATTGGCAGCGGGCCCATCGCGCACGCCTGAAAGGCCGGGTGTCCCTGGAGGGGAGGGCAGTACCAGCGGCGGGTTTCGATGTTTTTGCCCAGCAGCCGCAGTTGAATATCAGCAGCCTGGAATCCCGGGGGCAGTAGCACCAGCATCAAGCTGTAAACGCCATCCATGGGTTTGGCCTGGAGTTTCAACGCGGGAATTTTTTCCAGAAGCCGTTCAGTGTAGCGCTGATGTAGATTGCGCCGTGCTTGAGCAACGGTTGGCCAGTTGTCCAGGGCAGCCAATGCAACTGCGGCGTGATATTCGCTCATCTTACCGTTCTCACCCGCCTCGAAGACGAGCCCGCCGCTGTGTGCATCGATACCGAAGTTACTCAACGCTCGCATGCTCTGGGCATAGGCAAGGTGCCGCGACGCGACGAAACCGCCTTCTCCACTACCGAGGGCCTTAGTGGCGTGCAGGCTGAAGGCGACTTTGGTGGTCAGGCCAATCTCCTGGTTACCCCAGGCACCTGCGGCGTCGACAACAACAGGAATGCCGGTTTCGGCAGTGAACAGGTCCCACCCTGTGACATCCTGGGGGCAACCGTAAGTGGACACCGGCATCACTGCGTCGAATGGCGTTTCAGCAAGGGCTACGCGTGCGATAGCGGGCGTCAGTAACCAGCTTTCGGCGTTTACGTCACTGATCAAGGGAGTGAGCCCTGCCCGGATGATCGCAGTTGCCGTGGCGACGAATGTCAATCCGGGCACCAGTACGCGCGCTCCACGGCGTAGCTTCAACGCTTCCAAAGCTATTTGCAGCGCACAGGTGCCATTCGCCATGGATACAACGTGCACCTGCGTTGGCTCCCGACTGAATGAGAGCGACAGCCGACGTTCGAGCTCGGTTACAAGCGGTCCGAAGTTGGTGTACCACTGGTTTTCATCGATTTGCTGCCAGTAAGTGAGAATCTGCTCGACTTTAGGCATCTCAGGAACTAACAACTTGATGATGCTTTTCATGGTACACACTGCCGTCAATGAAATGTCGTCCTGTATGATCAGAGGAAGGCTTAAGCAGAATTCGCGCCAACTTCCAACTGCCATACCTCTGACGGCAAGTTCCACACTGACGCCATCCTTCAGCGAGAAGCCCGGCCAGACGCATTATCCTGCTGGCTGCCTGGATGAGCAGGGTGGAGAGCTTCTTTGGAGGCATCAAGGTGTATCCGCGCGATGGCAACTCCGCCCCCGGCCTTGACCTGAAAAGCGAAATGGCAACATTATGGATTACGTAATACTCAGCCGACCCGATATGTTTGGAACGCAGAGGGAGAAAAAGTTTTGAACAAAGCTCAATGAATGCGCGAGACGCTTGAGTACGTAAATAAGAAGTCAGTTATTTCGATAACAGCATACTAGAATACTCAACACACTCCCGATACTGACAACGTTGGGCCGTAGCATTGCTCAGACCACGGATAATTCAGCTAACACTTTAGGAGCTGATATGAAAATTTACGCAATTGTAGGCGCGGGCGGTTTTGGCCGTGAAGTTGCACCTCTGGTCAACACAATGCCGAGCATAATAGATCAAGATAGTTTCAGAGTTATCTTCGTGGTCGATAACTCGAAAGATCAGACTATTAATGGCTATGATGTGGTGAGCAGGGAGTCTTTCTTAAACATGGAGGGGGATAAATTTTTCAACATTGCCATCGCTGACAGTAAACATAGACAGGAAATCTCCGAACACCTTATTTCGGCGGGCATCACTCCATTTACTATTTCAGCGTTGAATGCGGTAAATTTGAGCCACAATACTATTGGTCAAGGCGCTGTTCTCTGCCCATTTACCACTATCACTGCGAATGCAAAAATCGGTGATTTTTTTCATGCAAACATTTATTCGTATGTTGCTCACGACTGTGTGATCGGTAACTTTGTGACGTTCGCCCCTAACGTGCATTGCAATGGACGTGTTGTCATCGAAGATCATGCCTACATTGGAACTGGCGCGATCATTCGTGAAGGCTCACCCGACAGACCAATCGTTATTGGTGAGGGCGCCGTTGTTGGGATGGGGTCCGTTGTAACGAAAAGCGTGGCACCCTATACAACAGTCTTTGGTAATCCAGCAAAGCCCATGCGCACCGCTCAACCGTAAATCAACGCGAATAGATAACCAGGTCCAAAAGGGAAGGGCTATCGGCAGGATCGGTCAGTTTCCAATCAGCGCCCTGTCCGGCCTCGCAACGCTACAGCACCCGCAAATACCGCTCCAACTCACCCGCATTCACCGGCTGCCTCAGCATCCCCAGCAACTGAATATGATGGGTCCTGGCCCAGGCAAATATTTTCGGCTGATCGGCGAAGGTGAAGTCACCGAGTAATAAAAAGCGCTTTATCAGGCAGCCGTGACTCAGCGTGCGGATGTGCTGTTCGTCGGCAGTGCCAATCTTGAAACCGTCGACGATAAAGCAGTCGATCTGTTGGGTTGTTGCCAGGGTACGCTTCACTTCCTTGATCGATGAGCACAGGCCGATCCGAAAGTAGCCGACGTCGTTCAACAGCGCGCTGTATTTCAGCAGGACGCCGGCGTGACGGCACAGCACCAGGATGTTTTTCTGCTTCACGCACTTGCCGTTCATGTTGATGATCCGTGTAGGTCGATGAACGCATAATCGAAGGTGCGTCAGCTGCCGGCCATCAGGCAGTTCTTAAAAGTGGATGAGGGTTACTGAAATTTCCCGGCGTTCACGCAGTAGGTCACCAGGGCCTGGTCGGTGGTGACTTCCAGCTTGCGCATGGCCGAGACCTTTTGTGCGCTCACCGTTTTACTGCTGCGATTAACCATGCGCGCGATAGCAGTCACGCTGTGGCCGGCGACGAAGAGGCGCAGCACCTCCATTTCTCGCAGGGACAGGTCGGCAAAGCGCTCGTTGACCTGCTGCGGGTTGTGCATCACCGAGGTGGCATCCTGCACGGGACTCTGATAATTACGGCGCGATGCGATAGCGTTGAGAGCGTTCTCGATTTCTTCGTGCAGGTGGTTTTTTTGAATCACGCCCATCACGCCCAGTTCATGCAGGCGGGTCACGATCAGGCTGTTGGACATCATGGTCAGCACCAGGATCTGCGTGTCGACGAACCGCCGGGTGAGGTACTCGATCAGTTTGAGGCCGTCGCCGAATGTGGAGTCGCCGGGCATGTGGAAGTCGGTGATGACCACCTCCGGTTTTTCGCTCTGCAGCTTTTCGATCAGTTGGCTGGAGCTGGTGGCTTCGCCGACCACTTCAAAACGTCCGTCGCGCTGGATGACTTCACGCACGCCGAGCAGCACGATGGGGTGGTCGTCAGCAATCACTACGTTGATTTTCTTCATGTCTACCTGTCCGATGGTTGGCCCTGTGAGCCAGGGTTGAGCGCGAGGGCGTCCAGTACCGCTTCCAGGCGCTGTAGCAGGTTGCGCACCCGCGTGACCAGGCTCGTGGTTAGCGAGCCTTTGTACAGCGCCTCCTCCAGCGCATTGCAGGCAGCGCTCAAGCGCGAAGCACGCACCGATGCGAGGGAGCCATTCATGCGGTGCAAGTGCCGCACGACCTGTTCCTTGTCAGCGGCGTCGAGGCCCTGGCGCGTCAAGCGCATGTCGTCCTGCATGGTGGTGATGAACAACTGGTGCATGCTCGCGGAAAACGAACTCCACCCGTCCATATCGCCCTGCTGCAGGCGGGGATATTCGAGCGGCTCGACCCCGCGCTCGCCGCAATAGCGCAGCAGGGTTTTGCGCAACGCATCCAGGCTCAAGGGTTTGACCACCCACGTGTCCATGCCCGCTGCCAGGCACTGCTCGCCTTCTTCGCGCAGGGCATTAGCGGTGACGCCAATAATCGGCATTTGCCCGTCGCGTTCGCGCAGGGCTCGGGTCAGGCCATAGCCGTCGAGCCGTGGCATGTTGATGTCGGTGATGATCAGGTCAAAGGCGCCAGGCGACCAGCGTTGCAGCGCGTCTTCACCGTCTTCAGCGACAACGACGGCGGCGCCCAGTGCTTCCAGTTGTTCCTGCAAAATGGCGCGGTTGATCGGGTTGTCTTCAGCCACCAACACTCTTAGCCCCACAGGCTGGGCGATGGCGGTTTCGGTTGCTCCGTACGGCTTGACGCTGCCCGGGCGCGCTTGCGACAGCGTACGGGCAATACCGCGTATGTCGTAGGCGTTAACCGTCCAGCTCTGCGCCAACGCGTGGGCATACGGTGCGCCGAGTTCGGTGGCGGTAATGTGTCGGCCCTTCCAAACCGCTTGCTGGCCGGGCCCGGTCACGCTGTCCAGCAGCAATTCATTTTCATCACCCTCGTAACCCGACGGCAGTGCGAGCGCGCGAGCGCCCCAACGGTTAAGCCAGTCGATCAGCGATTGCTCAAGCTCCTTGAACGGTGCCCGTACGTAAACCGCCAACCCTTGCAGCTCGATGGCCGCACACTCCGGCAATGGGCCGGGGACGATGGGCAAGCGCTGATACAGAGAGAAACTGCTGCCCAGCCCCGGCTCGCTGACCACCCGCAGTTGCGCGCCCATCAGCTCGCTCAAGCGTGAGCAGATCGACAAACCAAGACCCGCTCCGCCCGCCTGCTGGCTGCCAGCCAGTTGCGAGAACGGCTTGAACAATTGCCCCAGTTGCTTTTCGCTGATGCCGGTGCCGGTGTCGGACACCTGCCATTGCAACGTTGCGTGATCCGGCTCCAGGTCCGTCACCTTGAGGCGCACGATTACCCGTCCGGAGTCGGTGAACTTGATCGCATTACTGAGCAAGTTATTGAGGATCTGCCGAATGCGCCCAGGGTCGCCGCTCATCAGCGCCGGCACGTTCGCGTCCACACAGGCGAAGACCTGCAAGCCTTTGTTGAGCGCGGCGGCCGCGTAGCTGTTGACCGCATCTTCGAAGATGTCCAGCGGGCAGAACGCCACGGTTTCCAGCGCCATCTGCCCGGACTCGATTTTCGACACGTCCAGCACATCGCTGATCAACTGAAACAACACCGCCGAGGAGCGCTCGATGGTCTGCAGGTAGTCTTGCTGGCGGGCATCGAGCGGGGTCAGCCCCAACAACTCCAGGTTGCCCAGCACGCCGTACAACGGCGTGCGGATTTCATGGCTCATGGTCGCCAGGAACAGCGTCTTGGCCGCACTCGCCTCGTCGGCGGAACGCTTGGCCTGCTCCAGCAACTGCGCATCGTCGACATGCCGGGTGATATCGTTGAACCCGCAGAGCACCACGTCTTCGTCCTGATAGCGACTGAACCTGAACGACACCAGCAAATGCCGCCCGGCCACCTCGATTTGCATCTCACGCGGGTCTTCGTTGCGATAGTCGCGGTTGAGCAGGCCGATCAGCTCTGCGGTTCCTTGCCATTCCTGGGCGCGCTGGTTTTCCAGCAGCACCTTGCTGTTGTTGCGCTGCACCACGCAAAACCCCACCGGCGCGCTCTGCAGCATGGCGCGGTTGAATTCCTCGCTTTCGGTCAGCAAGCGTGTGGCGCGTAACGCCGGCTCGACGATGCCAGCGCGGTACCAGCGGTTGATCCGCCAGCCCAGGAACACTGCGAGCAGAAACGCCGCCGCCGTGCCCAGCAATGACCACTTGGCGAAGCGAAAGAAGTTTTCATAGCTGATGGTGTACAAACCCACCCATTGATCCTTGCCGGTGGACACCACCTTGAAGCGCAAACCTTCGGCGCCCAGACTCATGCCCACCGGCAGTGACGCTGAATCCTTGGCATCACCCAGCAATATTTCGCCTGCCGGCGAGATCAGGGTGACGCGGTGGTCGATCGGGCGTATCAGCAAGCGGTCCAGGTCGTTGATCTGCCCGGCGTCCAACAACGCCGCGACCGTCAGCAGGCCGTCATCCCTGTGTTCGGGCATGACCAACGGATTAATGTCCAGGCCGATAAACGCCACAATCGTTTCGGAACCCTGCAACAGCCCTGGGGGGGCGCGCATCCAGCTCACACGCCGGTTGTTGAGTTGTTCGTGACGGGGGAGGAGCCCTTGGTGGAGGCGCGACGTCACGTCAAAGAAGTTGCTCTTGAGCAACACCGATGCCTTGCGCGTGCCATCGACGCCCGGAATCGCGATGTTGAACTGGTCGGTCGGCGAAAACAGGAATATCTGCGGCGCCGAATAGAACGAGCTGGCCCAGAATGCGCTGTAGTAATCGGTCAGTTGCACGCCCAGCGAATAACCGCCCTGCAACTGCTGCAGGTCGTAATGCTTGCGCTCGCTCAGGGTAAACGGCTGGGACAGGGCCAGGCCGTGGTTCTGGAACACGCGCTCCTGGCCTTTCTGCAGGATCTCGACACGGGACACGGGGCGGATGTCGGTCAGGGTGTTCTGGTTGCTGCGGTCATACGCACTGGCGACGCTGCGCAAAAACGTGTCGTACTCGTGGATGCTTTCGATCAGGCCCGAAAAATGAAAGTCGACCTTGATCCGCTCTTCGTCCAATACCCGTTCGACCGCCCAGTAGCACATGCTGACCAGCAGCACGGTAAGACCGGCGAGTACCAGCAATAGCTTGTTGATTCGTTGAGAGCTCAAGGCGAAGACGCCGAACTTCAGGCTTGCATTTTTCATCACCGACGCCCCGGGTGCAGGAATGAGGCGGCGGGGAGTATCTCCGCCACTGTTGCCATTCCATGGCGCGCTACAGGTAGACAATTTGGCTTCAATTTAGTGCTGGCTTAAAGCCATCTTCACGCAGCAATTCCAGAAATCTTTCAGGCGAGACCGCCGCACAAATCAAAAAGCCCTGCGCCTGATCACACTGGATCTTGCGCAAGAACTCTAGCTCGTCTTTGGTTTCCACACCTTCTGCGGTGACGATCAGGCCCAGCTTGCGGCTCAGCTCGACAATGCTCTGTAGCGCGGTGGCGAGGCTGTCGTTGTCGACACAACCGTGAACCAGCGAGCGGTCGATCTTCAGTTCGCTGAAGGGCGTAGACACCAGGTTGAAATAGGAGCTCAGGCCTTTGCCGAAGTCATCCTGCGCCAGCCCGAAGCCTTTCATGCGCAAGCGGCAGGCGCCGGCGTAATAATCACTGAGCGACTCGGTGGTGGATGTCTCCAGCAGTTCGAAGCCGATCGAGGCGGGTTCGGCGCCCAATGCCAGCACGCGGTCATGCAGGCGATCGGCAAGGTCAGGGCTGTCGAGCAAGTGGGTCGGCAGGTTGATGGATACCGGCACTTCGCAGCCCCGGCGCCGCCAGAACGCCTGGGCTTCGATGGTCTGCTCCAGCATCAGCCACAGCAATGCTTCCTCCAGCCCGAAGCATTGCAGCGACGGCAGAAAATCCCTGGGCAGCAACGTCCCCTGCTGCGGGTGTCGCCAACGCACCAGCGCTTCAGCGCTGCACACCCTGCCGTCACGCAGGGATTTTTTCGGTTGGAACCACGCCTGTATTTCTCCACTCTGCATGGCGGCCAACAGGCACTGGCGAGCCGGCTGCAGCGGATGGTTGCGGGCGACATCCAGGTCGCTGCGGCGCTTATCGAGGCACGCGCGCAGGCGCAGGATATCGCACGCCTCCACCGGCTTTGAAATCAGCCCGAGCACCTCCAGGCTCAGGTTCTTCGCCACCAGCCCGGCACTCACTAACATGCGCCGCGAGGCCACGCTCATCAGCGCCAGGGCCGGCGCGTTGTCGAGCCTGGCGATGCTCTGGATCAGCTGCACACCGTCCATCACGGGCATGAACAAGTCCGTCACTACCAGGTCGTAGGGCTGCGCATTCAGGCGCTGCAGCGCCGTAGCGCCATCCCACACGGCCTCCGCCTGGAACCCACCCAAGGTACCGAACAGGTTGCGCAAAAATTCATGCTGAAACGGGTGGTCTTCAACAATCAGCACCCGATAGGGTTTCAATTGCCACTCCTTTGGTAAGGTTCCAGGCAGGTGTACAGCGTGCGCAAGGCAAACGGCTTGACCAGGCAGCGGTTCATGCCGGCCTGCAGGCACCGCTCGCCTTCTTCGCTCATTGCGTTCGCGGTGGCGCCGATAATCGGCAAGTGGCAGTCGAGGCTGCGCAATGTGGCGGTCAGTTCGTAGCCGTTCATGCGCGGCATATTGATGTCAGTGAGGATCAGGTCGAACGTCGACTGGCGCCACATCTCCAGCGCCGTGAGCCCATCTCCGGCCAGTTCGACTGTACAGCCGAGCTCTTCGAGTTGATCGCGCAGAATCAGCTGGTTGATGACGTTGTCTTCGGCCACCAGCACGTGGATGCCCAGGTTGAATACCGGATAGCTTTGCGCCGGTGCCGCCGCGCCGCGCATGAGTTGCCCTTGAGCAGCGCCGACCGCCTTGCGCAGGGCTTTGAGACTATTGAAACTGACCACGCCGACCGGATTGCTCAATGCCTCATCGTGCAAGTCACCGATCGCCAGCACCCGCGGGCCTTGCCAGTGTGCAGCCAGGGTCTCGCCCAGTCGGCCGGGATGCAGTTCAACCAGCACCGCGCCCTCGGTCGTGTCATAAGCCTTGGGCAACCCCACCTGGGCGCGCGCACCCCAGCGGCACAACCAGCCGCAGATGCTCTCGGCCAGCTCACGTATCGGCGAGACCACACAGATCAGCTCCGGCAACAGTTCGTCAGCGCCCGCCGAGGGCTCCAATGCAGACAACTGCTCAAGGGGCAGGTGCAAGGTAAAGCTGCTGCCCAGGCCCGGCTCGCTCACCACTCGCATGCTGCCGTTCATCAGGTGCATCAAGCGCTTGCAGATGGACAGGCCCAAGCCGGTGCCGGCGACCACGTGAGTATTACCGTCGGCCTGATAAAAAGGCTCAAACAGGTGTTGCTGGTCTTCGTGGGAGATGCCTTTGCCAGTGTCAGAGACTTGCCAGTGCAACATCACGCGCTCACCGTCGCGGCTGTCGAGTTTGACGCGCAGGATGATTCGCCCACTGTCGGTGAATTTCAGCGCATTGTTGAGCAGGTTACTGAGGATCTGCCGCAGGCGGCTGACGTCGCCATTGAGCCAATCCGGCAGTTGCGGATCGACACAGGCAAACAACTGCAGGCCCTTGCGGTGAGCGGCGGCGGCATAGCCGTGAATCACTTCCTCGATCAGCTCCAGAGGTGAGAAGCGGTTGCACTCCAGTTGCAACTGACCCGCCTCGATACGCGACACATCCAGCACGTCGCTGATCAACTGCAACAAGTTGGCAGAAGAGCCCTCGATGGCCTGCAGATAACTTCTTTGCTGATCGCTCAATTCGGTGCGTGCCAACAATTCCAGGGTGCCCAGCACGCCGTACAACGGCGTGCGGATTTCATGGCTCATGGTCGCCAGGAACAGGGTCTTGGCCTCGTTGGCCGCGTCAGCCATACGCCGTGCGTGGTCGAGCGCCACTTCCACCTGCTTGCGTGCGCTGATATCGCTGAACGCGCAAATCAACACATCCTCGCGCTTGTAGCGAGTGCGCGCGAAGCTCAGATACAGGTGTCGACCGTCGGCCAATTGCAGCTCGTCGAAGGTGTTGTGTTCGGCATCATCAAAGCCGCGACGAATCCAGTCTGCACTGCGTTGCTCGCGTTCCTGGCTGTGGCCGATCCACTGCGTATACAGCGGATTATCAAGCACCACCTCGCCGTTCTGGCGACGCAGCACGCACAGCGCAACCGGTGCGATGCGGATGACCGCTCGGCTGAACGCCTCGCTTTCCACCAGCGCTTCAATACGGTTGCTGGCCGGAATGATCAGGCGCTGATCAATGCGCCGCATCAGCCAGATCATCAGCCAGGTAAAGAGCAAGCACAGCGCCAGGCAGGTCAGCACGGGGGATATCAGCGCGGAGAACAGCGCTTGCATGTCGAGGGCGTAGACGATTTGCCAGTTGGAAAAGCCCAGCTGTTTACGAATCGCCAGATGATCCGGCAACCAGTGGCCGCCCACCAGGCCGAACGACTGGGGCGCCGGTAGTTGGGCCAATTCCTGGCGCAGTGACTGGCCTTGCGCACTGTCAAAAATCAGCTCGCCGCGGGCATCGAGCAGGATGAACTGGCCGGCGTTTTCGTTGTGCAGGGCGCTCAGCAGGTCGGGCGACTCGACTTCCAGGCCCAGCCACCCCGACTGCGGGCTGCGGTCATCCAGCCGGGTGAAGATGTACAGCGGCGAATCATCGCGCTCAGGGTCGGTGAGCCACAGCTCGTCAACGCTGCTGTTGTCTTGTGCGTTGAGCCGTTCCAGCAAATGTGGAGCAATCAGTTGGACCGGTTCGCGCGCAGGATTCAGGCGCAGGACCTCGGCCCGGTCGCCGGTCGCGACGTACAGCAGGTTCACTTTGTTGAGCCGCAGGTGGTCGGTCATGCGGCGCGTCAGCCAGAGGCTCCAGGCCTGTTTGTCCGACCCCAGGCCGACGTGCACCTCTTCGCCGGCGACCACATTGGCACTGGCGACCGGCGCCGTGGTGCTGCGCACGGCCGCCAGTCGTAGCGTATCGAGCAGCGTCTGGCGGCTGACAAAAAAGCTTTGCGCGTTGGCGATTGCCGCATTCATGTAGCTGCGCCGCAGGGATATTTCCTGGCTCAAGGTGGCGCTCACGTAGCTGTAGACGCCAGCGTAGAACCCCAGCACGAGAGCGATAAACAACAGGCGCAGTAGCTTTCTCGCCGCCGCGGGGGTGGAGAGCGACGTGTCGAGCGGAGGTAAGGCTTGGCGTAGTTTCATCAGGGAACGTTAAGCCAAGGCCCGGGCCCTCGGAATAAGACGATCCTCAAAGTCGCAGACGGTGCTGTCGGCGCTCCCCCCGGCGTGACTTTTAAGAATCGCCTGATTAAACCCCGCACTTGCTCTCCCTAAGATTGCGGCGCCTGGACAAGCACCGTTACGCCCGTCGGCGAACCGGACAGCCTCCATGCATTGTCCTAATCACCGTTAATGAGGAGTTCCACCATGAAGCGTATTGCCTTGATCCTGGCGATGACCGCCGCGCCCGCCCTGACCTTCGCCGCGGGCCAGAACACCATCACGTTCACTGGCCAGGTATCGGATCAAACCTGCGCCGTATCGGTTAATGGCAACGCTGCGAACCCGGTGATCCTGATGCCTACCGTCAGCGCAGCCGCCCTGACCGCCGTGGGTAGCACAGCGGGCGAAACGCCGTTCACCATCAGCGTGAGCGGCTGCACCGCACCGACTTCGAACCTGGCCATCAAAACCGCGTTCCTCGGTAACAACGTGACCAGCGCAGGCAACCTGGCCAACGCCGGCACAGCCTCCAACGTGCAAGTACAACTCCTGAACGCCGCCGGCGGTTCTGCTGTGGTACTCAACGGGATTACCTCGGTTTCGGGCCTGACCCTGAACTCCGGCGCCACCAGCGCCAGCCACGATTTCGCCGTTCGCTACATCAGCGAAGCCGGTGCTGCCACCGCCGGTACCGTATCGGCCACCGCTCAATACGCCCTGGATTACCTGTAAGGCCAGGCATCTGCCGGGCCGCGTGCCCGGCAGGTTTATCCACACCCCCGATTCTTTATTCGCTCTGCGCCTGCTGCACGGAGAACACCATGACTCGCCTGAAAAAAACCACCCTGGCCCTGGCGCTGACGCTCGGCACAGCCATGACCTCTTGCGCGCACGCCAGCGTCGTAATGACCGGAACCCGCGTTATCTACCCGGCTCAAGCTCAGGAAAAAGTGGTGCAACTGACCAATCAGGATACCCATCCCTACCTGGTCCAAATGTGGCTCGACACGGGTAACCCGAACCTCACGGCCCAGACTGCCGATGCGCCGTTCATTGCCAGCCCGCAAGTGTTTCGCATGAACCCCAATGCCGGCCAGGTGGTGCGCCTGGTGTTTACCGGCAGCGACCTGCCAAAAGACCGCGAATCGCTGTTCTACCTCAATTTCATGCAGATGCCGGCCATCAAGACCAGCGAACTGCAAGCCAACAAATTGCTGCTCAGTGTCAGTAGCCGCATGAAGCTGTTCTACCGCCCGCAAGGGCTGGCCGGCAGCCCCGACGCGCTGAGCCAGTCGCTGCATTTCAAGCTGCAGGGCAGGGCGGTGATCGCCAGCAATGACAGCGGCTATTTCGCCACCGTGCGCCGTGCCGATGTGGTCAGCCACGGCAAGTCCTACACGCTGTCCCAGGCGTCGATGGTCGCGCCGTTGAGCCACGCCAACTGGCCACTGCCCGCCGGCGCCTCCGCCGCAGCGGGAGACACCGTGCGCCTGACCCTGGTCAACGACTTCGGTGCGGATGTCGTCACTGATCTGCCGCTTCTCTGATCCGCCCGGAGTATTCGTCATGCCTACTCGTCGCGTATCAACATTCAAACTGGATTGTGCACGCGCACACCACCCCTGGTTGCGCGGTTTCGTTCACTCAAGCCTGCTTGGCGCGCTCAGCCTGGTCAGCCCGGGTATTGCCCTTGCGCAAAGCGCTACGGCCACGCCCGGCGACGCCTATGTGTTCGACGACAACATGCTGTTCGGCGGCGGTTCGCTGGCACGCTTCAACAAGGTCAACGCCATCGAGCCAGGCCAATACCGGGTGGACTTGTTTATCAACGGCCGCTTTATCGACCGCGTCGACCTGCGCTTCGCCGACCAAGGCGCAGGCGATGTTCAGCCCTGTCTGCCCGTCGTGCTGCTGGAAAGCGGCGGCGTACTGAAAAGCGCCATCCAGTCGCCAGCGACCGCGCAGTGCCTGGTGCTCGGCAATGCCGTCGAGGGCGCATCGACTGCCTTCGATTTTGGGCGCATGCGCTTGGACTTGAAGGTGCCGCAGAGCCTGATGCAGAAAACACCAAGGGGCTACGTTGCTCCGCAGAACCTCGACGGCGGCGACACCATCGGCTTCGTCAACTACAGCGCCAGCCAGTACCACGTCACGCGCACCGGCAACTTCAGCGGCAGTTCCGACTCCAGTTACCTGGCCCTCAACAGCGGCTTGAACGTGGGGCTGTGGCGCCTGCGCCAACAAGGCAACTTGCGTTACGACACCGACAACGGCAGTCACTGGAACACCACGCGCACTTACGTCCAACGTGCGCTGCCCGGGCTGCAAGGCGAAATGACCGCAGGCCAGGGGTTTACCTCAGGGCGGTTTTTTTCCGGCATGAGCTACACCGGGGTGGAGATCGCCTCCGACGACCGTATGCTGCCGGAGTCTGTGCGCGGTTATGCGCCGACGGTCCGCGGGATTGCCAAGACCAACGCGCAGGTCATCGTGCGCCAGAACGGCAATGACATTTACCAGACCACCGTCGCGCCCGGTCCTTTCGAGATCAGCGACCTCTATTCCACCAGCTACAACGGCGACCTTGACGTCTCGGTGGTCGAGGCTGACGGCAGCGTCAGTCGTTTTACCGTACCGTTTTCGGCGGTGCCTGAATCGCTGCGTCCCGGCCTTTCGCGCTACAGCATGGCGCTGGGCCGCAGCCGTGACTTGGGCGACCACGACCCGTTCAGCGAGATGACCTACCAGCGCGGGCTGACCAACAGCGTGACCGCCAACAGCGGCTTGCGCCTCGCCGAGGGCTACCAGGCGATGGTGCTGGGCGGCGTCTACGCCAGCAGCCTCGGCGCGTTCGGGCTGGACACCACCTACTCGCGCGCCAACCTGCCGAACGAAGGCAAGCTCGATGGCTGGATGGCGCGGCTGTCTTACAGCCGCACGTTCCAGCCGACCAACACCACCTTGTCGATTGCCGGCTACCGCTATTCCACCGAAGGCTATCGCGACCTCGGCGACGTGCTGGGTGTGCGCGAGGCGCTGCGCAACAACCAGACCTGGGAGTCGACGAGCTACATGCAACGCTCGCGCTTCGAGGTGTCGATCAATCAGAACCTCAAAGAATACGGCAGCGTGTTTTTATCCGGTTCGACCCAAGACTATCGCAGTGGCCGCGAACGCGACACGCAGCTTCAATTTGGCTGGGCCAACACCTTGCGCAACAACGTCAGCGTCAACCTCTCGGTATCGCGCCAGAGCACCGGCAGCTACCTGAACCGGCGCAGCGGTAACTACAACGATCAATTGGGCAACACTGTGGCAAACAATGGCGTGGGCACCACGCGCACCGCCGGTACCCAGGAGACCGTCACTCTGCTCTCGGTGTCGTTCCCGCTGGGCAGTCCGGCCCGTGCGAACGTGCCGTCGCTGAGCAGCTCGGTGACGCACAGTTCCAGGTCAGGCGACCTTTACCAGACCTCGCTATCAGGCACCCAGGGCGCCGACCAGACCTTGAGCTACAGCGTGGACGTGTCCCGCGATGCCGATCAAAAGCAGAACGTGTGGAGCGCCAACGTTCAGAAATACCTGCCCAACACCTCGATCAGCGCCAGCGCGTCCAAGGGGCAGGATTATTGGCAAGCCTCCGGCAGCGCGCGCGGGGCCCTGGCCGTGCACGGTGGCGGGGTGACTTTCGGGCCGTACCTGGGCGATACCTTTGCCTTGATCGAAGCCAAAGGCGCCAGCGGGGCAAAAGTCATGAACGGCATGGGTGCAACCATCGACAGCGACGGCTACGCGCTGGTGCCGTCGCTAACCCCTTACCGCTACAACACCGTGGCCATCAACCCCGAGGGTATGAGCGAAAAAGCCGAACTGGATGACGGCCAGCGCC
This sequence comes from Pseudomonas sp. 34 E 7, assembly GCF_900005715.1. Classification (NCBI taxonomy): domain Bacteria; kingdom Pseudomonadati; phylum Pseudomonadota; class Gammaproteobacteria; order Pseudomonadales; family Pseudomonadaceae; genus Pseudomonas; species Pseudomonas sp. 34 E 7. The sequence continues at coordinate 82,096 of NZ_CVTX01000145.1, read as the reverse complement.
GCGTCGCACCGTACGCCGGCGCTGCTGTGAAGGTTGAGTTCAGGACCCGTGTCGGCAACGCCATTCTGGTCAAGGCCGTGCGCCCAGGCGGTGAGGCCGTGCCCATGGGCGCCGATGTACTGGACGAAAACGGCAGCGTGATCGGCATGGTTGGCCAAGGCAGCCAGGCGTACCTGCGCACCGAAAAACTCAAGGGCCGCCTGACCGTGCGTTGGGGCGAGGGCGCAGACGAACAGTGCCGGATGCAGTTCGACCTGGCGCGACAGGATGTCAGTCAAGCCCTGATCAAACTCAACAGCGATTGTCGTCGCCCCTGAACCTCTTTGAAATCGGAGCTCCCCATGACTCTTGCTCGCACACTGTTCACTGTGCTTCTAGTCCTCGGCGCCACGCTGGGCGCAAACGCCGAGGCAACCTGCAGACGCGTCTACAACGGCAGTCAGGTCTACGACGGCAACTCGGCGCAACTGACCTTTGGCCGGGTCAACCTCACGTCAACCTACCTGCAACCGGTCGGCACGCAGCTGGGTTCGGTGGTGATCTCTCCCGCAACGGCACCCGGGCTCACGAGCGAGACAGTGCTGTGGGAGTGCGATGTGAGTGACGCTGACAGTATTTACGAGGTGTTCGCCACCAACGGTGACGACCGGGTGGGCGGCTACTGGGAAATCGGCAACGGTTCAGGGGCTTCGGTCAACGATGGGCTGCCCGGTTACTACGCCACTTGGTTCCCCTATGTCGGGATCAAACTGACGCACCTGAACTCCGGCAAGGTGTTCACACGCTATTGGCAGGACGCCAAAATTACCCAGTACGACACGGTCGGCAGCAAGATCCAGATCAAAGCCAAACACTTGAGCATGATCCAGGGCGACCTGGCTCGCGTGTCCAGCCTGCCGCCTGCGTCGGGCTCGGGAAGCAACTATTGCGGCGGCCAGGCGGCCTCCAGTGGCAGCGGCACCTACAGCTACACGTGTACCCAACCCAATGGCTATGTGCAGTTTCGCGGCGGCGGCATCGCCTCGGACCCCATTGGCTCGGACTCCAATAACCACTACAACTTCTGGGGCGCGGCCAACGGCATCGCATTTGGCATGCGCTCCGCGTCTTCGATCAGCTACACCGCCACCTGCGTGGCCCGCAACGTCACGCCGGTGGTGAGTTTCTTGCCGATCACCGCAACTGAACTGAACCAGGGCATGACGCGCAGCAGTGACTTCACTATCGGCCTGGAATGCAGCAACACCGCAAGCTCCGGCACTGCCAACAACCAGACTGCATTGGGTATTCAAGTGGCCTACAGCGCGTATACCCAGGCCCAGTCGCTGGGACTGTTGACGGGTGGCGGCGGGGTTACCTACCTGGTATCCAACGGCTACGGCACCGACCCTTCGGTCGCGACCGGCGTGGGGATCAGCTTGCGCAACGCCAGCAACGGCAACGCGATGAATTTCCTCGGATGGTCAGGCACCGGCACGGGCGCCACCGGTGGCTGGTACCCGGTGCTGGCGGGCGCCAGCAATGCCGGCAGCAATACGTCCGGCTACACCAGCTACCTGCAGACGATCACCGCGACCCTCAGTACTTTGCCAGGCGCAACGGCCAAGCCGGGCAGGGTGAACGCCACCGCTTACGTCTTGGTGAAGGTGCAATGATCAAGTTGATGTTCTACGCAGTGCTGGTGTGGGCATGCTTTGCGATGAGCGCGTCCTCCATTTCGCATGCCGGCGTGATGCCCGAGCAGACCCGGTTGATTTTCCATGAGGGCCAGACCCAACGCTCGTTGATGCTCGCCAATACCAACCCGTATCCGGTGGTGGTGCAAACCTGGGTCGACGACGGCGAAGGCAACCGTGCGCCGGAAAACTCAACCTCGGCGATGATCGCGCTGCCCTCGGTATTTCGTCTGCAACCTCAAGCGTTGCAGGGCCTGCGCATTGTTTACGACGGCAGCGCGTTGCCCAAGGACCGCGAGTCGGTGAGCTGGCTGAACCTGTACGAAATCCCGCCAGCTAAGACCGATGCGCCGGCGCTGCCTACGCGCATTGCCGTAGCGATGAACACCCAAATGAAAATTTTCTACCGTCCCGCTCACCTGCCCAGCCAACCGGAAAGCATGGCGAGTAGCCTGACGTTTCGGATTGAACAGCAGTCCGGTGCCTGGGTGCTGGTATGCCATAACCCAAGCCCCTATCACGCTTCGTTTTCTTCTTTACGCGTGAGTGCCACAGGACATGAATATCCTGTGGCAAAGGCACTCGACATGATGACCCCGCCTTTGAGCGAGAAAACCTACCCACTGGGCCACTTCACCGACGACGCAAGGGCCAGCGTGCCCGTCAACTACACGCTAATCGATGACGACGGCCATTATCTGGATGGTCACGCGACCGCCTACGTGCACCGAGCGCAGTGATGGACATGGCGAGATTCGCTCCACTGTGGCAACGTCACTATCGCGCATCCCACTGTTTTATGAGCAAAAAAAAGCCCGCTATCAGCGGGCTTTCTTCTGAAATGACTACCTAACCCCAGGGGCTGGTCGAACCATTTCTTTGTGAAACGTCGCAACTATTCTGTGAACTTGCACCTGATCAGAAATCCAGGTTGGACACGGCCAGCGCATTGCTTTCGATGAAGTCACGACGAGGCTCGACCGCATCACCCATCAGGGTGTTGAAGATCTGGTCGGCGCCAATGGCGTCTTCGATGGTCACACGCAGCATACGACGCTGAGCCGGGTCCATGGTGGTTTCCCACAGCTGATCCGGGTTCATTTCGCCCAGGCCTTTGTAGCGCTGGATGGTGTGACGCTTGGTGCTTTCAGCCATCAACCAGTCCAGGGCTTCCTTGAACTCCTTGACCTGCTTCTTGCGTTCACCACGCTGAATGTAAGCACCGTCGTCCAACAGGGTGCTCAGTTGCGCGCCGAGGGTGACGACTGTCTTATAGTCATTGCTGCCGAAGAAGTCGCGGTTGAAGGTGACGTAGTTCGACAAACCGTGGGAGATCAACTCGATCTCCGGCAGCCATACGTTACGTTCACGGTCTTCGCGCAGGCTGGCTTTATACACCAGGCCAGACTTCTCCACCGTGCGCAGACGCACTTCGTACTGGGCCAGCCAATCCTGCATGTGTGCATGATCGCCCAACTGTTCCAGGGTGATGGCCGGCAGGTAGATGAAGTGCTCGGTCAGCTCCTGAGGGTACAGGCGCGACAAGCGCTTGAGCGTCTTCATCACCATGCGGAAGTCATTGACCAGGCGCTCCAGCGCCTCCCCGGAGATACCTGGGGCTTCGTCGTTCAAGTGCAGGCTCGCATCTTCCAGGGCCGACTGCGTCATGTACTCTTCCATGGCGTCGTCGTCTTTGATGTATTGCTCTTGCTTGCCTTTTTTCACTTTGTACAACGGCGGCTGGGCAATGTAGATGTAGCCGCGCTCGATCAGTTCTGGCAACTGACGGAAGAAGAAGGTCAGCAGCAGGGTACGGATGTGCGAACCGTCGACGTCAGCATCGGTCATGATGATGATGTTGTGGTAGCGCAGCTTGTCGATGTTGTACTCGTCACGGCCGATGCCGCAGCCCAGAGCGGTGATCAAGGTGCCGACTTCCTGGGAGGAAATCATCTTGTCGAAGCGCGCTTTCTCGACGTTGAGGATCTTGCCCTTCAACGGCAGGATGGCCTGGGTGCGACGGTTACGACCCTGCTTGGCGGAACCGCCAGCAGAGTCACCTTCCACCAGGTACAGTTCGGAGAGGGCAGGGTCCTTCTCCTGACAGTCAGCCAACTTGCCCGGCAGACCGGCGATGTCCAGCGCGCCTTTGCGACGGGTCATTTCACGGGCTTTACGCGCCGCTTCACGGGCACGCGCGGCGTCGATCATCTTGCCGACAACCAGCTTGGCTTCGTTCGGGTTCTCCAGCAGGAAGTCGGAGAAGTACTTGCCCATCTCCTGTTCCACAGCGGTCTTCACTTCGGAAGACACCAGCTTGTCTTTGGTCTGGGAGCTGAACTTCGGATCCGGCACTTTTACCGAGATGATCGCCGTCAGGCCTTCACGGGCATCATCACCGGTGGTGGCGACTTTGTGCTTCTTCGCCAAGCCTTCCGCTTCGATGTAGGTATTGAGGTTACGCGTGAGCGCGGAACGGAAACCCACCAGGTGCGTACCGCCATCGCGCTGCGGAATGTTGTTGGTGAAGCACAACAGGTTCTCGTTGAAGCTGTCGTTCCACTGCAGGGCGATTTCAACGCCGATGCCGTCTTCACGCTGGATGTTGAAGTGGAACACCTGGTTGACCGCAGTCTTGTTGGTGTTCAGGTATTCAACGAACGCACGCAGGCCGCCTTCGTACTTGAACAACTCTTCCTTGGCGCTGCGCTCATCCTTGAGGATGATGCCGACACCGGAGTTGAGGAACGACAGTTCACGAATCCGCTTGGCCAGGATGTCCCAGCTGAAGTGGATGTTCTTGAAGGTTTCAGCCGAAGGCTTGAAGTGGATCTGGGTGCCTGTGGTTTCACTGTCGCCGACGATTTTCATCGGCTCCTGTGGCACACCGTGGACGTAAGTCTGTTCCCAGATCTTGCCGCTGCGGCGTACGGTGAGCACCAGCTCTTCGGACAGCGCGTTCACTACCGACACACCTACACCGTGCAAGCCACCGGATACTTTGTAGGAGTTGTCGTCGAACTTACCGCCGGCGTGGAGCACGGTCATGATGACCTCTGCCGCCGAGACGCCTTCTTCTTTATGCACATCTACCGGAATACCGCGGCCGTTGTCGCGCACGGTAATGGATTCGTCCGGGTGGATGATGATGCTGATGTCGTCGCAGTGACCGGCCAGAGCTTCGTCGATGGAGTTATCGACCACCTCGAACACCATGTGGTGCAGACCGCTACCATCATCGGTGTCGCCAATGTACATACCGGGACGTTTGCGTACGGCATCCAAACCTTTCAGCACTTTAATGCTGGTCGAGTCGTACGTGTTTTCTTCGCTCATGCCTTCACTCCCGATGGTCGTGGGTCTGGGTGATACGGCCTTGTTCCACGTGGAACAAAGCGACTGGCGTTTCCGTCTGCCAGCCTTCCCTCAATAATTCGTGGTCTACACAGGTGATAAACACTTGGCAGCGTAAGTCTTCCAATAAGCGGCATAACGCGCGGCGGTGTTGCTCGTCGAGTTCGGACGGCAAGTCATCCACCAGATAAATACACTGACCGCGTCGGGCCTGGCTGACCAGGTGCCCCTGCGCGATACGCAATGCACACACCACCAACTTTTGCTGGCCGCGGGACAGAATATCCGCAGCATTGTGAGCGCCTAATCTAAGACGCAAATCAGCACGTTGGGGTCCGGCCTGGGTGTGGCCAATCTGCTGGTCACGCTGCAGGGAGGTCGCAAGCACTGCACTCAGCTCGCGTTCCTTGTCCCAACCACGGTAATAACTCAGCGTCAGCCCCTCGAGGTCCAGCAGCTCGCTCAAGGTCTGCTCAAAGACTGGTTTCAAGGCTTTGATATAGGCACGGCGGTATTCATCTATTTCGTCGCTGGCCAGGCACAGCTCCCGGTCCCAGGCCGCTTGTGAAGCGGCGTCAAGTGTACCATGCCGCAGCCATGAGTTCCGCTGCCGCAGGGCCTTCTGCAAGCGCTGCCACGTGGCCATGAAACGGGGTTCCACGTGGAACACTCCCCAATCGAGGAATTGCCGGCGAATTTTTGGTGCACCTTCCAACAAGCGGAAACTGTCGGGGTTGATCAACTGCAACGGCAGGATTTCCGCCAACTGCGCTGCGCTGCGCGCATTTTGCCCATCGATGCGAATCTGAAACTCCCCGCTGCGATCACGGGATATCCCCAATGCGCTGTGCCCACCTTCAGCCAATTCAACTTGGCCAAATACCGTGCACGCCAAATGCTCGTATTGGATCACCGGCAACAAGCGAGCGCTGCGAAAGGAACGGGCGAGCCCCAGCAGGTGGATGGCTTCCAGCACGCTGGTTTTTCCACTGCCATTGGCGCCATGAAGAATGTTGATGCGAGGGGAAGGGGAGAAGGTCACCGGGTGCAGATTGCGCACCGCGGTGACCGAGACACGACTGAGGGACATCTAGCTTCTGCTGAGCATGATTACAGACGCATCGGCATAACAACATAAGCCGAGTCGTCGTTATCGGATTCTTGTACCAGTGCGCTGCTATTGGAGTCCGACAGAATCAGGCGAACCTGTTCAGTGGTCATCACCCCCAGCACGTCCAGCAGATAGCTCACGTTAAAGCCGATCTCCAGGTTGCCGCCGTTGTAGTCAACGCCGACTTCTTCTTCCGCCTCTTCCTGTTCCGGGTTGTTCGCCTGGATCTTCAGCTGACCATTGGCCAGTTGCAGACGAATACCCCGATACTTCTCGTTAGACAGAATGGCGGTACGGCTGAACGCTTCACGCAAGGCCTGGCGATCGCCAAGTACCAGCTTGTCGCCACCTTTAGGCAACACGCGCTCGTAGTCGGGGAACTTGCCGTCGACCAGCTTGGAGGTGAAGGTGAATTCGCCGGTGGTCGCGCGGATGTGGTGTTGACCCAGAACGATGCTGACGTTGCCATCCGGCTCAGTCAGCAAACGCGCCAATTCGAGGATACCTTTACGCGGCACGATGACCTGGTGACGATCCGGCTGGCCGATATCGGCGCGCATCGAACACATCGCCAAGCGGTGACCGTCAGTGGCGACCGCGCGGATGATCCCTTCGGACACTTCCAGCAGCATGCCATTAAGGTAGTAGCGCACGTCCTGCTGGGCCATGGCGAAGCTGGTGCGCTCGATCAAGCGACGCAGCTTGCTCTGCTCCAGGCTGCAGGTCAGCGAACCTGGGCCTTCTTCCACCGTCGGGAAATCGTTGGCCGGCAAGGTGGACAGGGTGAAACGGCTGCGCCCGGCTTTGACCACCAGTTTCGATTCATCAACCTTGATGTCGATCAGCGCGTCGTTCGGCAGGCTCTTGCAGATATCCATCAGCTTGCGTGCCGGCACGGTGATCTCGCCAGGTTCGGCGGGCTCTTCGAGCTGCACACGGCCAACCAGCTCGACTTCAAGGTCGGTACCGGTCAGGGACAACTGCTGGCCTTCGACCACCAGTAGTACGTTGGAAAGCACCGGCAAGGTCTGTCGGCGCTCGACGACGCCTGCGACCAGTTGCAGGGGTTTCAACAGGGCTTCGCGTTGAATGGTGAAATGCATGGTCTAGTCCCTTGCCTTAATAAGCTGCGCTGGTGTCATCAGGTAGTCAGTGTACGCAGCAGGTTCTTGTAGTCCTCGCGAATATCCGCGTCGGATTCCTTAAGTTCGTTGATCTTGCGGCACGCGTGCAAAACCGTGGTGTGGTCGCGACCACCAAATACATCACCGATTTCCGGCAGGCTGTGGTTGGTCAACTCTTTGGAGAGGGCCATGGCCACCTGGCGCGGGCGTGCGACCGAGCGCGAACGGCGCTTGGACAGCAGGTCGGAAATCTTGATCTTGTAGTACTCGGCAACGGTGCGCTGGATGTTATCCACACTCACCAGTTTGTCCTGCAGCGCCAGCAAGTCTTTCAGGGATTCGCGAATCAGCTCGATGGTGATGTCGCGCCCCATGAAGTGGGAGTGCGCGATGACCCGCTTGAGCGCACCTTCGAGTTCACGCACGTTGGAACGAATACGTTGGGCAATAAAGAACGCGGCATCGTGGGGCAGGTCGACTTTGGCCTGGTCGGCCTTTTTCATCAGGATCGCGACGCGAGTTTCCAGCTCGGGCGGCTCTACGGCAACCGTCAAACCCCAGCCGAAGCGCGACTTCAAGCGCTCCTCAAGGCCTTCGATTTCTTTCGGATAACGGTCACTGGTGAGGATCACCTGCTGTCCGCCTTCGAGCAGGGCGTTGAACGTGTGGAAAAACTCTTCCTGGGAACGTTCCTTGCGCGCGAAGAACTGAATGTCATCGATCAGTAACGCATCAACGGAGCGGTAAAAGCGCTTGAACTCGTTGATGGCGTTGAGTTGCAGGGCCTTGACCATGTCAGCCACGAAGCGCTCCGAATGCAGGTAGACCACCTTGGCATTCGGGTTCTTCTTTAACAGATGGTTACCCACAGCGTGCATCAAGTGCGTTTTACCCAAGCCGACGCCGCCATAAAGGAAGAGCGGGTTGTAACCGTGCTTGGGGTTGTCGGCCACTTGCCAGGCGGCCGCACGAGCCAACTGGTTGGACTTGCCCTCGACGAAATTCTCGAAGGTAAACGTGCGGTTCAGGTAGCTGGTGTGCTTGAGCGCGCCCTCCACCTGCACGGTGCGCTGTTCGGCACGAACGGGAGCTTGTTGAGAACTGGCTCCGGCCATGGGATCGAAGCTGTCACGGGACGGCTCTTCGTTCTGCGGTGCATTTTTAGGCGCAGATGATTTGGCGGGCGTCGGTGCAGGCGCTGCAGCAACCGGTGCAGCCTGGGACTGCGAGGCAGCCGCAGCCAATGGCGCATTCGGGGCAGCGCGAGGGGCGGAGCTGCGTTTGCTGCCTATTAATAAGGAAAGCACGGGGGCGATGCCGTTGCCATGTTCGTCGAGCAATTCGAGAACGCGGCTAAGGTACTTCTCGTTGACCCAGTCGAGAACAAAACGATTGGGCGCATAGACACGCAACTCGTCGCCTTCGGCTTCGACCTGTAGCGGACGGATCCAGGTGTTGAATTGCTGGGCAGGCAGCTCATCGCGCAAAAGCTCCACGCACTGCTGCCAAAGTTCCACTGACACGGATATCCCCTAAGTTGAAAGCCGGTGAGGCAAAAACAGCCGCCATTGTAGCGGCCAGCCGTCCACTTATCCACATGAAGGTTGCTCACAGGGCACCCAAAATCAACGCCTTAACTGGAATAAAGGCGACCGCCGGTCTGTGAATAAGCTCTGTGGATAACCGTACCTGAGCTCGTTGCACAAGTAGGAGCAAAAGTCTGTGGGTAACTGACCTGTGGATAACAACCCATTCCACCCACAGCTTATCCGACAGCGCAGCACAGGCAGAGCACCGTTTCTCCCCTGTGTTGTCATCCTCTGTACACCACGTCGAATATGGCCTGAACGTAGTTATCCACAGAAGAACGCCTCTCTAGCTTTTATAAGCTTTACAGAAAAGCTTTAAATAACTTCCTTCTTTATTTTTATATCTATGTCACTCCTCGTGGAAGCCAGGCGGATGGAAAGGGCGAGGTGGCCTCCAGATATCTAATTGAAGGAAAAGCTGGTTGGAAATTGACCTAGAGGCTTGCTTTCTCTAGAATCGCCGGTCTCTTAAAACGGGGGCCATTCCGGCCCGTTGTGGACGAACCAGGTAACAACGCCATGAAACGTACTTTCCAACCAAGCACCATCAAACGCGCCCGTACTCACGGCTTCCGTGCTCGCATGGCTACCAAGAACGGCCGTGCTGTCCTGTCGCGTCGCCGCGCCAAAGGTCGTGCGCGTCTGGCAGTTTGATAATCCGGTACTGGTGGTGAGTCAGGACTTCAGTCGGGAAAAGCGTCTGCTAACCCCCCGGCACTTCAAGGCAGTCTTTGACTCCCCCACCGGCAAGGTTCCGGGGAAAAATCTCCTGCTCCTTGCGCGTAACAACGATCTTGATCACCCCCGTCTCGGGTTGGTGATCGGCAAGAAGAGCGTAAAGCTCTCCGTTGAGCGCAATCGCCTCAAGCGTCTGATGCGCGAATCGTTTCGCCTCCACCAGGACACTCTGGTTGGGTGGGATATTGTTATCGTCGCGCGCAAAGGCTTGGGGGATGTAGAAAACCCCGAATTGATTCAGCATTTCGGCAAGCTCTGGAAACGTCTGGCGCGTACCCACAAACCAGCACCAGCAGTCAGCACCGAAACTGTAGGGGTAGACAGCCTTGATGCGTAAACTGGCAATCGTTCCGATCCAGTTTTATCGCTATGCCATTAGTCCTCTGATGGCCAGCCACTGTCGTTTCTACCCCAGTTGTTCCTGCTACGCGTTAGAAGCCATAGAAAATCATGGTCTTCTGCGCGGTGGCTGGCTGACCTTTCGTCGTTTAGGTCGCTGTCATCCGTGGAATGCCGGTGGTTATGACCCGGTTCCACCTATCCCTACCTCCCGTTCTTCTTCGATGGCCGAGTAATCATGGATATTAAACGCACGATCCTGATCGTCGCCCTGGCAATCGTGTCCTACGTCATGGTCCTGAAATGGAACCAGGACTACGGCCAGGCTGCCCTGCCGACTCAGAATGTTGCTACCAATCAGGCTGCGCCGGCTATTCCGGACACCCCGCTGGGTAACAATGCGTCCGCGAGTGCCGATGTTCCCAGCGCGAATGGCGAGACAAGTGCCCCGTTGGAAACGCCAGTGGTCACCAACAAAGACCTCATCCACGTTAAAACGGATGTGCTCGACCTGGCGATCGACCCGCAGGGTGGCGATATTGCCCAGCTGAAGCTGCCGCTTTATCCACGTCGCCAAGACCATCCGGATGTTCCGTTCCAGCTGTTCGATAACGGCGGTGAACGTACTTATCTGGCGCAAAGTGGCCTGACCGGCACCAATGGTCCGGACGCTCGTGCTACCGGTCGTCCGATTTATTCGACCGAGCAGAAGAGTTATCAACTGGCTGATGGCCAGAACCAGTTGAACGTCGACCTGAAATTCAGCCTCGACGGCGTCAATTACATCAAGCGTTTCAGCTTCACCCGTGGTTTATACGATTTGAAGGTCACTTACCTGATCGACAACACTAGCGACAAGGCCTGGAGCGGCAACCTGTTTGCCCAGCTCAAGCGTGATGCCAGCTCTGACCCTTCTTCCAGCACCGCCACCGGCACCGCGACTTACCTGGGCGCCGCCCTGTGGACAAGTAACGAGCCGTACAAAAAAGTGTCGATGAAAGACATCGACAAGGGCGCGCTGAAAGAAACCGTTCAAGGTGGCTGGGTAGCGTGGCTGCAGCACTACTTCGTGACCGCGTGGATCCCGAACAAGGGTGAAGCGAACCTGGTGCAAACCCGCAAGGACAGCCAGGGCAACTACATCATTGGTTTTACTGGCCCGGCGTTGACCGTCGCACCAGGTGCCAAGGCTGAAACCAGCGCCACCCTGTATGCCGGCCCGAAAAGTCAGGCGGTACTGAAAGAGTTGTCCCCAGGCCTGGAACTGACTGTGGATTACGGCTTCCTGTGGTTCATTGCCCAGCCTATCTTCTGGCTGCTGCAACATATCCACAGCATCGTCGGTAACTGGGGCTGGTCGATCATCTTCCTGACCATGCTGATCAAGGGGATCTTCTTCCCGCTGTCGGCCGCCAGCTACAAGTCGATGGCGCGCATGCGTGCCGTGGCGCCGAAACTGGCTGCGCTGAAAGAGCAACATGGTGACGACCGGCAGAAAATGTCGCAGGCCATGATGGAGCTGTACAAGAAAGAGAAGATCAACCCGCTGGGTGGATGCTTGCCGATTCTGGTACAGATGCCGGTATTCCTGTCGCTGTACTGGGTACTCCTGGAAAGCGTGGAAATGCGCCAGGCACCGTTCATGCTGTGGATAACCGACCTGTCGATCAAGGACCCGTTCTTTATCCTGCCGATCATCATGGGCGCAACCATGTTTATCCAGCAGCGTCTGAACCCGACTCCGCCGGACCCGATGCAGGCCAAGGTAATGAAAATGATGCCAATCATCTTCACCTTCTTCTTCCTGTGGTTCCCAGCGGGCCTGGTACTGTACTGGGTAGTCAACAACGTGTTGTCGATCTCCCAACAGTGGTACATCACACGTAAAATCGAAGCGGCTACCAAAAAAGCCGAGGCGTAATTTACTCTGTGGATAACCACTCAAGACGCCCCCTAGTGGGGCGTTTTGCTTTCCGACACTTTACTTCTGGAACCTGCTGATGAGCGCTCCCCGTGAAACCATCGCTGCTGTCGCAACCGCTCAAGGTCGCGGCGGCGTCGGTATCGTTCGAATTTCCGGGCCGCTCGCCAGCGCGGCCGCCAAGGCGATCAGCGGACGGGAGTTGAAGCCGCGGTTCGCCCATTACGGTCCGTTTCTGGATGGCGACGCAAGTGTGCTGGACGAGGGCTTGGCGCTCTACTTCCCGGGGCCAAACTCCTTCACGGGTGAAGATGTATTGGAACTGCAGGGCCATGGTGGTCCGGTTGTCCTGGACATGTTGCTGCAACGTTGCCTGCAATTGGGCTGCCGCCTGGCCCGTCCGGGTGAATTCAGCGAGCGCGCATTCCTCAACGACAAACTCGACCTGGCTCAGGCCGAGGCCATCGCCGATCTGATCGAGGCCAGTTCTGCACAGGCTGCGCGCAACGCATTGCGTTCGTTGCAGGGGGCGTTTTCCCTGCGTGTGCATAACTTGACCGAGCAGCTGATCAGCCTGCGTATCTATGTCGAGGCGGCCATTGATTTTCCTGAGGAGGAAATTGATTTCCTCGCCGATGGCCATGTCCTTTCAATGCTGGATAAGGTCCGCGATGAGTTATCCACAGTGTTGCGCGAAGCCGGGCAGGGGGCATTGCTGCGTGACGGCATGACCGTGGTGATTGCGGGGCGACCCAATGCCGGCAAGTCCAGCCTGCTCAATGCATTGGCGGGACGCGAAGCAGCCATCGTTACCGAAATTGCCGGTACCACTCGCGACATCCTGCGCGAACATATCCACATTGATGGCATGCCGTTGCACGTGGTCGATACGGCAGGGTTGCGCGACACCGATGACCAGGTGGAGAAGATTGGCGTAGAACGCGCGCTCAAAGCCATTGGCGAAGCCGACCGTGTGTTGTTGGTGGTGGACGCCACCGCCCCTGAGGCGGTGGATCCTTTTGCGTTGTGGCCGGAATTCCTCGAGCAACGGCCAGACCCAGCCAAAGTGACCCTGATCCGGAACAAGGCCGACCTGACGGGTGAAACCATCGCGATGCAAACCAGCGAGGATGGCCATGTGACTATCAGCCTGAGTGCCAAATCCGCGGGTGAGGGCATGGAGTTGCTACGTGACCACCTCAAGGCCTGCATGGGCTACGAGCAGACCTCGGAAAGCAGCTTCAGTGCACGCCGCAGGCATCTGGAGGCGCTTCGCCATGCCAGTGCGGCGTTGGAGCACGGGCGAGCACAGCTGACCCTGGCGGGCGCCGGAGAGCTGCTGGCTGAGGATTTGCGTCAGGCGCAGCAGCTGCTAGGTGAGATTACCGGCGCATTCAGCTCCGATGACTTGCTTGGCCGAATCTTTTCCAGTTTCTGTATCGGCAAATAGCCAGGTCTTTACCAGTTATAGGACACCGTACCCAACAGGGTGCGGCTGTCACCCCAATAGCAGCGCCCCGCATCGTTGCAACCGGACACATACTCCTTGTCGAACAGGTTCTTCGCGTTCAGGTCCACTGACCAGTGCGGGTCTATCTGATACCCCACCACGGCATCCACCAACGTGACACTGCCTGCATCCAGCTTCCCGTAGAGCGTCGGCGCCGTGTAGGAAAAAGTGCTGTCGAAATAACGCACACCTCCCCCCACGGACAGGCCCTTGAGCTGACCCTCCAGGAAACGGTATTTGCTCCATACCGAAGCCTGATTGCGAGGAACGCCGGTCATTTGGCGCCCTTCGACCAGGGAGGTGGCGGAATCCTTGGTAATCCGCGCGTCAGTGTAGGTATAAGCCGCCGTTACGTTCAGGTTGGGCGTAAGGTTGCTGTTGATTTCAACTTCGGCGCCCTTGGCGCGGCTCTCACCCACCTGACGATAGCTGTTGGTGGTGGCATCCAGGTAGGTGTCGTCCTGTTTGCGCAAGTCGTACACCGACAGCGTCATCGCCGTGTCCCAGCCGATCGGCTCGTACTTCACACCCGCTTCATATTGGCTGCTGGTGATGGGTTTCAACGGGGCGCCGGCATTGGAAATCTGCTGGACCGGAACGAATGCCGTGGAATAGCTGACATACGGCGTGAGGCCGTTGTCGAACTGGTACATCACGCCACCTTGGTAGGTGAACTTGCGGTCTTGACTGCCGGTGCTGCTGGCCTTGTTGACCTTGTCGCGGAAATCGCTGTCGACCCAGTCCTGCCGCCCCCCGAGCAGGAACAGCCAGTGGTCGTACTTGCTCTGGATCTGAGCGTATGCGCCCTTCATCTGTTGCTCGAGCAAGGTGTTTTGCACCGCGATCGGCGTGAGCGGTTCGCGCAGGTACACCGGGTTATACACATTGATGGTACCGGCGAAACCGGCGTCCCAATCCTGGTTGAACGAGGTGCGGTCATAACTGGCGCCAAACAACACAGTGTTTTCCAGTGCGCCGATATCGAATTTGCCCTCGAGCTGATTATCCAGGGAATAAACCATGGATTTGTTGTAGCGATCGTAGGCGGTCATGTTCAGCTGAGTACCGAAGCCCCGATTATTCAGCGCGCTCGGCCAGGTTTCATGGCGGTTGATGCGCGACTGCATGTACCGGGAATTCTGGCGGAACTGCCAGTCGTCGTTGAAGCTGTGGCTGAACTCGTAACCGGTGCTCCAGGCTTCGCGCTCAAAGGTATTCCAATCCGGGTCGCCGAGCATGGTGTGCTTGGACAGTTTACCGTTGGGATTAGTAAGCAAAGTGCCTGCAGCCGGCAGGCCGAGTTCCAGGTTGGTGTGGTCCTTCTGGTAGTTGGCCAGGAGGGTCAGGGTGTTGTAGTCGTCGAAATTCAGGGTCAGGGAAGGGGCGATGTAAACACGATCATCCGGTACATGGTCGGTCTGCGTGTCGGATTTGCGGCCCAGCATTACCAGGCGGCCGAGAACATTGTCGCTGTCATTGAGCGGACCGGAGATATCCACACCCAGTTGGCGTCGGTTGTTTGAGCCATACCCCAATTGCACCTCGCCTCGCGGGTTGGCGGTCGGATGTTTGCTCACCAGGTTGACCAAACCGCCCGGTGCGTTCTCACCGTAGAGCAGCGAAGAAGGACCGCGAAACACTTCGACCCGCTCCAGGCCATACGGCTCGCTGGTGGTGTCGTACCGATTACCTTGCACACGTAGTCCGTCTCTCAACAGGCCGTAACCGTAGTCCGTGGCGTTGAAGCCTCGAATGAAAAAGAGATCGCCCGCCAGCCCGTCGCCCGCGGCAAAAGGCGGCGCGAAGATGCCGGGTACGTACCCCAGCACTTCGGTCAGTGTCTGCGATTTCTGATCCTTGATACGTTGCCCGGTCACCACCGATACCGAACGGGGTGTCTGCGACAGAGGCGTACTGGTTTTGGTGCCGACCCGGCTGTTCTGGGCCTTGTAGCCCACATCCCCCGCTATGTCCTGATTGAAGCCATCCGGTTGATAAGCACTGACGGTGGTGGGTGCGAGCGTGAGCTGGCCCGTAGGGACTGTGTGCAATCCATAGCTGCCGGGAGCCTGGGCGACGGCTTGCAACCCGGAATTCTGCAGCAGCAGGGCGAAACCTTGATCCACCGAATAATCACCATTGAGTCCGGAAGTGGTCAGCCGTGAAGTCTGTTGTGGCGAGAAGGACAGGATCACATTGGCCCGGGCGGCAAACTGGCTTAACGCACTGTCCAGGGGACCGGCTGCGATGACGTAGTGCTGGGTGGTGCTGGCGGCCATGACCCCTGTGGATAACAACGTACCGCCGGTGCTGGCAAGCAGCAGGCCGTAGGTGATGGCATGGCAGGAAAGTCGCTGACGGAGCGGGATGGAAAGGCGCATAGATGGGTAAGCCCTGAAGGTAGCGTCGTGATTACCTGAAGGGCCGTGCGTGATAAAAAAAAGATAACCCCCCTGAGGATTATTTTTTATCAACCGATCCGGTTAACCGACACCCAGTAGCGCGTGAAGTACTTCACCCGGATCGGCAGGGTCGCTTGCAGGTTGGCCAGTACCGCGTCGGTTGAGTCCAGGCGGAACGCGCCGGAAACGCGCAGTTGAGCCGAAGCCGGATCACAGTTCAGCACGCCCGGCCGATAGCGCGCCAACTCATCGATGACATCGCCGAGTCTGGCATCGAGCACGATCAATTGACCGTCCGCCCAGGCGGCTTGCGCCACGCCATATCGCTGGGGGAGGCTAATCGTGTGTCGATCAAAATCAGCGCTTTCCCCGGCTCCGAGGGTCTTGTTGTGGTCGGGTTGATCGCCCGGGGACAAATTGACCCGATCTTCCAGCACACCGACCCGGGTGAAATCCGGCAATTGGCGAACAGTAAACCGAGTGCCCAGTGCCTGAACCCGCCCGTGGCGAGTCTCCACATACAAGGGCGTATTGGCGCCACGTTTGCCACTGTGGATAAGTACTTCACCTTCACGCAGGCGAATCAAGCGTTGGCGCGAGTCGAACATCACATCAATGGCTGTGCTGGTGTTGAGATCAACCTGAGTGCCGTCGGCCAGTTCGATCCTTCGATGTTTACCCACAGGCGTGCGGTAGTCGGCCCATACGTTACCCACGGACGTGTGTTGTTGAACGTTCCAACCCAAATACCCGCTGCCGCCCAGTACCAGCATCCACTTGAGCACCTGGCGGCGTTTCTGCGTGCTGGTCAATGCGCGGCGTGTGAAGTCCTGGGGCAGGGCGCCGAGGCTGCGCTGCAACTGCTCCAACTGGTTCCACGCCGCCTGATGGGAAGGGTCGCCATTGAGCCATTGTTGCCAGGCCAGCCGATCAGCCGGCGTCGGCGATTGTGCCTGGAACTGCACATACCAACTGGCGGCCGCCTCGAATGTCTTGCGATCAGGGGCGGGCATCAGAGGCTGGCCATGATCAGTGAACACTCGGTCAGGGCACGGACCATATGTTTCTTCACAGTGGTCAATGACACCCGCAGTTGATCGGCGATCTGTTGATAAGTCAGCCCCTCGATCTGCGACAGCATGAAGATCCGTCGAGCACGTTCGCCCAAGCTGCACAGTGTCTTATCCACAGCCACCAGGGTTTCGATAATGATTGCCTTGTCTTCTTCACTGATGGCGGTGGATTCAGGACGCTCGGCCAGGGTTTGCTTATAAGCCTGCTCAATGGCGTGCCGGCGATAGCGATCAATCACCAGGCCCCTTGCAATGGTCGCCAGATAATCCCGTGGCTCAAGGATCTGCACGGCGTCGCGTCCACCCAGGATACGCACGAACGTATCGTGGGCCACGTCGGCTGCATCGCAGGCGTTATGCAATTTGCCTTTGAGCCACCCGTGTAACCACGAATGGTGTTGCTCATAGATGCGCTGCACAGCTGCCGTGTGTGAAGGAGGGGACATAGGCGCGACGAGGTAGGTTAATGATAATCGCTATTATTAACTGCCCTCGTGTGTTCCCACAATAGCCGTCTTGACCGCGAATCCGCGTTGAATCCCTGGGCCGGTCGACATTGAATCAGCCGTTTCTGTGGATTAAGCCCTGTGAATAACCGCCCTTGTGCCCGGTTGATAACCACGCTTGAAACCTGAGTAAAAACCCGCCTGTGGATAACCAGCTGTTTAATCCACAGGTTTAAAGCACTTATCCAAGCCCCTCATTGGCACATGACCACAGACTTTTGAATCCCTGTACACGACGTAGATAAAGGCCTGTAGAAATCTATCCACAGAAAAGATGCTCAGTAGAAATAAACATAAAAACAAAGATTTAATAAATTTCTCTCTTTTAATTTCTATTGTCCGTGATCCATCCACAGCTGGTTAAATTTTGTGCAAAGGGTTCTTTAGGCAGGGCGAAGTCCCTATACTTGCCGCCATAAGCTGCAAAACTCTTTCAACCAACAATTCCTGATTACCTACATAAGCAGGCACGAGGTGCGTGGTGGATTTCCCTTCCCGTTTTGAAGTGATCGTCATCGGCGGCGGTCATGCCGGTACCGAGGCAGCACTGGCGTCAGCACGCATGGGCGTAAAAACCCTGTTGCTGACGCACAACGTGGAAACCCTCGGCGCCATGAGTTGCAACCCTGCCATTGGTGGCATCGGCAAAAGCCATCTGGTCAAGGAAATCGATGCCCTTGGCGGCGTAATGGCCATGGCCACCGACAAAGGTGGTATTCAATTTCGCGTGCTCAACAGCCGCAAAGGCCCGGCCGTACGTGCCACTCGTGCACAAGCCGACCGTATTTTGTACAAGGCCGCGGTACGTGAAACCCTGGAAAACCAGCCGAACCTGTGGATATTTCAACAGGCCGCAGACGACCTGATCGTCGAGCAGGACCAGGTACGCGGAGTTGTCACGCAAATGGGCCTGCGCTTCTTCGCAGAATCCGTGGTGTTGACCACCGGGACTTTCCTTGGCGGACTTATCCACATCGGCATGCAGAACTATTCCGGTGGTCGCGCCGGTGATCCGCCGTCGATTGCCCTGGCACACCGTCTGCGTGAATTGCCGCTGCGCGTGGGCCGCTTGAAAACCGGCACTCCGCCGCGTATCGACGGACGTTCTGTAGATTTTTCGGTGATGACCGAACAGGCCGGCGATACGCCGATCCCGGTCATGTCTTTCATGGGTTCCAAGGAGCAGCACCCCAAACAGGTCAGCTGCTGGATTACCCATACCAATGCGCGTACCCACGAAATCATTGCTGCGAACCTCGACCGTTCGCCGATGTATTCCGGGGTGATCGAAGGCATCGGCCCGCGTTACTGCCCGTCGATTGAAGACAAGATCCATCGCTTTGCCGACAAGGAAAGCCACCAGGTGTTTATCGAGCCCGAAGGCTTGACGACTCACGAGCTGTACCCGAACGGGATTTCCACTTCCCTGCCGTTCGACGTGCAAATCCAGATCGTGCAGTCGATTCGCGGCATGGAAAACGCCCACATCGTTCGCCCTGGCTACGCCATCGAGTACGACTATTTCGATCCGCGTGACCTGAAATACAGCCTGGAAACCAAGGTGATCGGCGGCTTGTTCTTCGCCGGGCAAATCAATGGCACCACCGGTTACGAAGAAGCCGGCGCCCAGGGTTTGCTGGCCGGTACCAACGCTGCACTGCGAGCACAGGGCAAAGACAGCTGGTGCCCGCGTCGCGATGAAGCGTATATCGGCGTGTTGGTCGACGACCTGATTACCCTGGGCACCCAGGAACCGTACCGGATGTTCACGTCCAGGGCCGAATATCGCCTGATCCTGCGCGAAGACAACGCCGATCTGCGCTTGACCGAAAAAGGTCGCGAGCTGGGTTTGGTCGATGACGCGCGCTGGGCGGCCTTCTGCAAAAAACGCGAGAGCATTACCCTCGAAGAGCAGCGCCTGAAGAGCACCTGGGTTCGCCCGGGCACTGAACAGGGCGATGCGATCGCCGAAAAATTCGGCACGCCGCTGACGCACGAATACAACTTGCTCAACCTGCTATCGCGTCCGGAGATCGATTACGCCGGCCTGGTCGAAGTGACCGGCGGCGGCGCAGAAGATCCACAGGTCGCCGAACAGGTGGAAATCAAGACCAAATACGCCGGTTACATTGATCGCCAGCAGGACGAGATCGCTCGCCTGCGCGCCAGTGAAAACACCAAGCTGCCTGTGGATATCGACTACACCGGCATTTCCGGGCTGTCGAAGGAAATTCAAAGCAAGCTGGGGATAACTCGGCCGGAAACCCTCGGCCAGGCTTCACGTATCCCCGGCGTTACCCCGGCAGCAATTTCGCTGTTGATGATTCATTTGAAAAAACGCGGCGCGGGCCGTCAGTTGGAGCAAAGCGCTTGAGTTCGTTGGTCACCTCGCAACACGCCGAAGAGTTATCCACAGGTGCGCGCCAGTTGGGCGTCGACCTGACCGAAGCCCAGCACGCCTTGCTGATGGGCTACCTGGCCCTGTTGATCAAATGGAACAAGGCTTACAACCTGACCGCAGTGCGTGATCCGGACGAAATGGTCTCGCGCCATCTGCTCGACAGCTTGAGCGTGATGCCGTTTATCGAAAACGGTCGCTGGTTGGACGTCGGCAGCGGCGGTGGCATGCCTGGCATTCCACTGGCCATCCTGTTTCCCGAGTCGCAAGTGACCTGTCTGGACAGCAACGGCAAGAAGACCCGCTTCCTGACCCAGGTCAAACTCGAACTCAAGCTGGACAACCTGCACGTTGTCCACAGCCGCGTCGAAGCCTTTACGCCTGAACAGCCCTTCAACGGAATTGTTTCCCGGGCGTTCAGCAGCATGGAGAACTTCAGCAACTGGACTCGCCACCTGGGCGACCACGACACCCGCTGGCTGGCAATGAAGGGCGTCCATCCAAGCGACGAGCTGTTAGCATTGCCGGCGGACTTCCACCTCGATAGCGAACACGCCTTGGCCGTACCCGGTTGCCAAGGCCAACGCCATCTGCTGATACTGCGCCGCACGGCATGATTGGGAACACAAGCAAGAATGGCTAAGGTATTCGCGATAGCGAACCAGAAAGGTGGCGTGGGTAAGACCACCACCTGCATCAACCTCGCAGCATCCCTGGTCGCGACCAAGCGCCGGGTGCTGTTGATCGATCTCGATCCACAGGGCAACGCCACCATGGGTAGCGGTGTGGATAAACACGGCCTGGAAAACTCGGTCTACGACTTGCTGATTGGCGAGTGCGACCTGGGTCAGGCCATGCACTACTCCGAGCACGGCGGTTATCAACTGCTGCCGGCCAACCGCGACCTGACGGCGGCGGAAGTGGTGCTGCTGGAAATGCAGATGAAGGAAAGCCGTCTGCGCAGCGCCCTGGCGCCCATCCGCGAGAATTACGACTACATCCTGATCGACTGCCCGCCGTCGCTGTCGATGCTCACGCTCAACGCCCTGGTGGCCGCCGACGGGGTGATTATCCCCATGCAGTGCGAGTACTTTGCGCTCGAAGGCTTGAGCGACCTTGTGGATAACATCAAGCGTATCGCCGAATTGCTCAACCCGAACCTGAAAGTCGAAGGCCTGCTGCGGACCATGTACGACCCGCGCCTGAGCCTGATGAACGATGTGTCGGCGCAGCTCAAGGAGCATTTCGGCGACCAGCTCTACGACACGGTGATTCCACGCAACATCCGCCTGGCCGAAGCGCCAAGCTATGGCATGCCGGCGCTGGCCTACGACAAATCATCCCGTGGCGCCATTGCCTACCTGGCGCTGGCCGGTGAGATGGTGCGTCGCCAACGTCGCAATTCACGCACCGCTGCAGCCCAGCCAACTTAAGGAATCCCCATGGCCGTCAAAAAACGAGGTCTCGGACGTGGACTGGATGCACTCCTGAGTGGTCCGACCGTCACTTCGCTGGAAGAGCAAGCGGTGCAGGCCGACGAGCGTGAGCTGCAGCACCTGCCGCTGGACCTGATTCAGCGTGGTAAATACCAGCCGCGCCGGGACATGGACCCGCAGGCACTGGAAGAGCTGGCCAACTCGATCAAGGCCCAAGGGGTGATGCAACCGATCGTGGTGCGCCCCATTGGCGGCGGCCGCTTTGAAATCATCGCCGGCGAACGCCGCTGGCGCGCCAGCCAGCAGGCGGGCAAGGACACCATCCCGGCGATGGTGCGCGACGTGCCGGATGAAACCGCCATCGCCATGGCGCTGATCGAAAACATCCAGCGCGAAGACCTCAATCCGATCGAAGAAGCGATCGCGTTGCAACGTCTGCAGCAGGAGTTCCAGCTGACCCAGCAACAAGTGGCCGAGGCGGTGGGCAAATCCCGCGTGACCGTGTCCAACCTGCTGCGCCTGATCGCGTTGCCGGAAGTCATCAAGACCATGTTGTCCCACGGCGATCTGGAAATGGGTCACGCCCGTGCTTTGCTCGGTTTGCCGGAAAATCAACAGGTTGAAGGGGCGCGACACGTTGTCGCACGCGGGCTTACCGTTCGTCAGACCGAAGCCCTGGTTCGTCAATGGTTGAGCGGCAAACCTGCACCGGTCGAAACCGTCAAAACTGATCCGGACATCGCGCGCCTTGAGCAGCGCCTGGCCGAGCGCCTAGGCTCTGCGGTACAAATTCGCCACGGCAAGAAAGGCAAAGGGCAATTGGTCATCGGATATAACTCTCTCGATGAGCTTCAAGGCGTCCTTTCCCACATCCGTTGAAACATTCGCTGAAACATTTGCTCATGTAGCGTGTGATCGGAAATCACTACCCGGCAGTTGAATAGGGGCTGAACCGCCCCTATACTCTGCGCGCATTTTGTCGGCACAAAGTATGCCAAGTTATTGATTTCCGGCAGCCGACCATTGAGGAGCAAGAGTGATGGAAACCCGCACGCCAAACACGTTGCCGTTCCATCGCTTGGCTGTTTTTCCGGTTTTATTGGCGCAACTTGTCGTTTTGCTGATCGCTGCATTGGCGCTTTGGTACTGGCATGGAGTCGTAGCCGGATATTCAGGACTCTGCGGAGGCCTGATAGCCTTGCTGCCCAATATGTATTTTGCTCACAGGGCCTTTCGGTTTTCCGGCGCCCGAGCAGCCCAGGCCATCGTCCGGTCTTTTTATGCCGGCGAGGCGGGGAAACTGATTTTGACGGCAGTGCTGTTCGCACTGACCTTTGCAGGTGTGAAGCCATTGGCGCCGCTGGCTGTATTCGGCGTCTTCGTGTTGACCCAATTGGTCAGCTGGTTCGCTCCCCTGCTAATGAAAACAAGACTTTCGAAACCTTAGGGCGTTTGAGGCAACCATGGCAGAAACAACCGCTTCGGGCTATATCCAGCACCACTTGCAGAACCTGACCTTCGGTCAGCTTCCCAACGGCGGCTGGGGCTTTGCCCACACCGCAGCAGAAGCCAAGGAAATGGGTTTCTGGGCCTTCCACCTGGATACTCTGGGCTGGTCGGTCGCATTGGGTCTGATCTTCGTCCTGATTTTCCGCATGGCGGCAAAAAAGGCGACTTCCGGTCAGCCAGGTGCTTTGCAGAACTTCGTTGAAGTATTGGTCGAATTCGTCGATGGCAGCGTGAAAGACAGCTTCCATGGCCGCAGCCCGGTGATCGCACCGCTGGCACTGACCATCTTCGTCTGGGTGTTCCTGATGAACGCCGTCGACCTGATCCCGGTTGACTGGATTCCTCAGCTGGCCATCCTGATCTCCGGCGATGCGCACATTCCGTTCCGTGCCGTATCGACCACTGACCCGAACGCTACCCTGGGCATGGCCCTGTCGGTGTTCGCGTTGATCATTTTCTACAGCATCAAGGTCAAGGGCATCGGCGGCTTCATCGGCGAACTGACCCTGCACCCGTTCGGCAGCAAGAACATCTTCGTTCAAGCCCTGCTGATCCCGGTGAACTTCCTGCTGGAATTCGTGACCCTGGTTGCCAAGCCGATTTCTCTGGCCTTGCGACTGTTCGGCAACATGTATGCCGGCGAGCTGGTGTTCATTCTGATCGCTGTGATGTTCGGCAGCGGTCTGCTCTGGCTTAGCGGCCTGGGCATCGTTCTGCAGTGGGCGTGGGCTGTGTTCCACATCCTGATCATCACCCTGCAGGCCTTCATCTTCATGATGCTGACCATCGTCTACCTGTCGATGGCGCACGAAGAGAACCATTAAGACCAGTCTCGACTAGTCTGATGTCCTTCCCGGTGAAACGGGAAGGTGGCCCAACAGGGCTATGAAACGATTTGTTTTACCGCTTTAAAATCTAAAAAACCTAAACCATACGACGTAAAAGTCGGGAGGAAAGATGGAAACTGTAGTTGGTCTAACCGCTATCGCTGTTGCACTGTTGATCGGCCTGGGCGCCCTGGGTACTGCCATTGGTTTCGGCCTGCTGGGCGGCAAATTCCTGGAAGGCGCAGCGCGTCAGCCGGAAATGGTTCCAATGCTGCAAGTTAAAATGTTCATCGTTGCCGGCCTGCTCGACGCCGTGACCATGATCGGCGTTGGTATCGCACTGTTCTTCACCTTCGCGAACCCCTTCGTTGGTCAACTCGCTGGCTGATCACTCGACTTTTCGAGTGATTGGGGTGATGGACAACGAATGAGCGAGGTGTTGGCGTGAACATTAATGCAACCCTGATTGGCCAATCCGTTGCGTTCTTCATTTTTGTAGTGTTTTGCATGAAGTTCGTGTGGCCTCCGGTCATCGCGGCTTTGCACGAACGTCAGAAGAAGATCGCGGACGGTTTGGACGCTGCCAGCCGTGCAGCTCGCGACCTGGAGTTGGCCCACGAGAAAGTGGGTCAGCAACTGCGCGAAGCTAAAGCACAGGCAGCCGAGATCATTGAGCAAGCCAAGAAGCGCGGTAACCAGATCGTCGAAGAGGCTGTTGAAAAAGCCCGCGTCGAAGCTGACCGTGTAAAGGCTTCGGCTCATGCCGAGATCGAACAGGAACTGAACGGCGTCAAAGACGCGCTGCGTGCCCAACTGGGTGCTCTGGCGGTCGGCGGTGCCGAGAAGATCCTCGGTGCCACAATCGATCAAAACGCGCACGCGGAGCTGGTTAACAAACTGGCTGCTGAAATTTAAGCGAGGGCGATCATGGCAGAACTGACCACGTTGGCCCGACCTTACGCTAAGGCAGCCTTCGAGCACGCCCAGGCCCACCAGCAGCTGGCCTCTTGGTCAGCCATGCTCGGCCTGGCTGCAGCAGTGTCGCAAGACGACACCATGCAGCGCGTGCTCAAGGCCCCGCGCCTGACGAGCGCAGACAAGGCCGCCACTTTTATTGAAGTGTGCGGCGACAAGTTTGATGTGAAAGTGCAGAACTTCATTCACGTCATTGCCGAAAACGACCGTCTCCCGCTCTTGCCGGAGATTGCCGCTCTGTTCGACCTGTACAAGGCCGAAGCAGAGAAATCGGTAGACGTTGAAGTGACCAGTGCTTTTGCATTGAACCAAGAACAGCAAGACAAACTCGCCAAGGTTCTCAGTGCACGACTCAATCGGGAAGTGCGCCTGCAAGCTTCGGAGGACGCATCCCTGATTGGTGGTGTCGTTATCCGTGCCGGCGACCTGGTTATCGATGGCTCGATTCGCGGAAAAATCGCGAAACTTGCCGAAGCATTGAAATCTTGAGTTTGAAGGGGCAGCAGAGCAATGCAGCAACTCAATCCTTCCGAAATAAGTGAAATTATCAAGGGCCGCATCGACAAGCTCGATGTGACCTCCCAAGCCCGTAACGAAGGCACTGTCGTCAGCGTATCTGACGGCATCGTGCGGATTCACGGTCTGGCCGACGTCATGTACGGCGAGATGATCGAGTTTCCGGGCGGCGTCTACGGTATGGCCCTCAACCTGGAGCAAGACTCCGTAGGTGCCGTTGTATTGGGCGCATACACCAGTCTGGCCGAAGGCATGAGCGCCAAGTGCACAGGCCGCATCCTGGAGGTTCCGGTTGGTAAGGAACTGCTGGGTCGAGTAGTCGACGCACTGGGTAACCCTGTTGACGGTAAAGGTCCACTGGGCAACACCGAGACCGACGCGGTCGAGAAAGTTGCTCCAGGCGTGATCTGGCGTAAGTCGGTAGACCAGCCTGTACAGACTGGCTACAAGGCTGTCGATGCCATGATCCCTGTCGGCCGTGGCCAGCGTGAGCTGATCATCGGTGACCGTCAGATCGGTAAAACCGCTCTGGCCATCGACGCGATCATCAACCAGAAGAACAGCGGCATTTTCTGCGTCTACGTAGCCATTGGTCAGAAGCAATCGACCATCGCCAACGTGGTTCGCAAGCTGGAAGAAAACGGCGCCCTGGCCAACACGATCATCGTGGCTGCCAGTGCTTCGGAATCTCCTGCGCTGCAATTCCTGGCACCGTACTCCGGTTGCACCATGGGTGAATTCTTCCGCGACCGCGGTGAAGACGCGCTGATCGTTTATGACGATCTGTCCAAGCAAGCAGTGGCTTACCGCCAGATTTCCCTGCTGCTGCGCCGTCCACCAGGCCGTGAAGCCTACCCAGGCGACGTGTTCTATCTCCACTCCCGTCTGCTGGAGCGCGCATCCCGCGTTTCCGAAGAGTACGTAGAGAAGTTCACCAACGGCGCAGTGACCGGCAAAACCGGTTCCCTGACCGCATTGCCGATCATCGAAACCCAGGCTGGCGACGTTTCCGCGTTCGTTCCGACCAACGTGATTTCCATCACCGACGGTCAGATCTTCCTGGAATCGGCCATGTTCAACTCCGGGATCCGTCCTGCTGTGAACGCCGGTGTTTCGGTATCCCGTGTGGGTGGTGCCGCTCAGACCAAGATCATCAAGAAGCTCTCCGGTGGTATCCGTACCGCTCTGGCTCAGTACCGTGAACTGGCGGCATTCGCCCAGTTCGCTTCTGACCTGGACGAAGCGACCCGTAAGCAACTTGAGCATGGTCAGCGCGTTACCGAGCTGATGAAGCAGAAGCAATACGCCCCGATGTCGATCGCTGACATGGCGTTGTCGCTGTATGCCGCTGAGCGTGGGTTCCTGACCGACGTTGAAATCGCCAAGGTCGGCAGCTTTGAACAAGCGCTGATTGCTTACTTCAACCGCGATCACGCCGAATTGATGGCGAAGATCAACGTGAAGGGTGACTTCAATGACGATATCGACGCTGGCATGAAAGCCGGTATCGAGAAGTTCAAGGCCACCCAAACCTGGTAAGCCGCAGCGGGAGCCGCAAGGCTCCCGCTTGCTAACCTGATAGGTGTTACATGGCAGGCGCAAAAGAGATTCGCAGTAAGATTGCGAGCATCAAAAGCACGCAAAAGATTACCAGCGCCATGGAAAAAGTGGCGGTCAGCAAAATGCGCAAGGCACAAATGCGCATGGCTGCTAGCCGTCCTTATGCGGAGCGTATCCGCCAGGTAATTGGGCATCTGGCCAACGCCAACCCGGAATACCGCCACCCGTTCATGATCGAGCGCGCCGTCAAGCGTGTCGGTTATGTGGTAGTGAGCAGTGACCGTGGTTTGTGCGGTGGCTTGAATACCAACCTGTTCAAGGCCCTGGTCAAGGACATGGCGGTAAACCGCGAAAACGGCGTCGAGATCGATCTGTGTGTTGTGGGTAGCAAGGGTGCGGCCTTTTTCCGTAACTTCGGCGGTAACGTCGTTGCAGCTATCAGCCACCTGGGTGAAGAGCCGTCGATCAATGATTTGATCGGCAGTGTGAAGGTGATGCTGGATGCGTATCTGGAAGGCCGGATTGACCGCCTGTCCGTGGTATCCAACAAGTTCATCAACACCATGACCCAGCAGCCAACCGTGGAGCAATTGATTCCACTGGTGGCGACCCCGGATCAGGAACTCAAGCACCACTGGGACTACCTCTACGAACCAGACGCCAAAGAGCTGCTTGACGGCTTGATGGTGCGCTACGTGGAGTCGCAGGTGTACCAGGCGGTGGTCGAGAACAACGCAGCTGAACAAGCGGCGCGGATGATCGCGATGAAAAACGCTACCGATAACGCCGGTGATCTGATCAGCGATTTGCAGCTGATCTACAACAAGGCGCGTCAGGCTGCGATCACCCAAGAGATCTCGGAAATCGTCGGCGGCGCTGCCGCGGTTTAACGGTTCAAATATTCAGAGGATCCAGCTATGAGTAGCGGACGTATCGTTCAAATCATCGGCGCCGTTATCGACGTGGAATTCCCACGCGACAGCGTACCGAGCATCTACAACGCGCTGAAAGTACAAGGCGCGGACACTACTCTGGAAGTTCAGCAACAGCTGGGCGACGGCGTAGTTCGTACCATTGCGATGGGTTCCACCGAAGGCTTGAAGCGCGGTCTGGACGTTGTCGACACGGGTGCTGCCATCTCCGTACCGGTCGGTAAAGCGACCCTGGGCCGGATCATGGACGTACTGGGCAACCCGATCGACGAAGCGGGCCCGATCGACACCGAAGAGCGCTGGGGCATTCACCGTCCAGCACCTTCGTTCGCCGAGCAAGCGGGCGGCAACGACCTGCTGGAAACCGGCATCAAGGTTATCGACCTGGTATGCCCGTTCGCCAAGGGCGGTAAAGTCGGTCTGTTCGGTGGTGCCGGTGTAGGCAAGACCGTCAACATGATGGAACTGATCCGTAACATCGCCATCGAGCACAGCGGTTATTCCGTGTTCGCCGGTGTGGGTGAGCGTACCCGTGAGGGTAACGACTTCTACCACGAGATGAAGGACTCCAACGTTCTGGACAAAGTGGCACTGGTTTACGGTCAGATGAACGAGCCGCCGGGAAACCGTCTGCGCGTAGCACTGACCGGCCTGACCATGGCCGAGAAGTTCCGTGACGAAGGTAACGACGTTCTGCTGTTCGTCGACAACATCTACCGTTACACCCTGGCCGGTACTGAAGTATCCGCACTGCTGGGCCGTATGCCTTCGGCAGTAGGTTACCAGCCGACCCTGGCTGAAGAGATGGGCGTTCTGCAGGAACGTATCACTTCGACCAAGGAAGGTTCGATCACCTCGATCCAAGCGGTATACGTACCTGCGGATGACTTGACCGACCCGTCGCCTGCCACCACCTTCGCCCACTTGGACGCCACCGTCGTTCTGTCCCGTGACATCGCTTCCCTGGGTATCTACCCAGCGGTCGATCCACTCGACTCGACGTCGCGCCAGCTGGACCCGAACGTGATCGGCCAGGAGCACTACGACACCGCTCGCGGCGTTCAGTACGTGCTGCAGCGTTACAAGGAACTGAAGGACATCATTGCGATCCTGGGTATGGACGAGCTGTCGGAAGCCGACAAGCAGTTGGTAAACCGTGCTCGTAAGATCCAGCGCTTCTTGTCGCAGCCGTTCTTCGTGGCTGAAGTCTTCACCGGTGCCTCGGGTAAATACGTTTCCCTGAAAGACACCATTGCTGGCTTCAAAGGCATCCTCAACGGTGACTACGACCACCTGCCAGAACAAGCGTTCTACATGGTCGGCGGCATCGAAGAAGCGATCGAGAAAGCCAAGAAACTGTAATCCTGGCGCCCGGAAACGGGCGCTCATCAGGTTGAGGCAATCAGATGGCTATGACAGTCCATTGCGATATCGTCAGCGCGGAAGGGGAAATCTTCTCCGGTCTGGTCGAGTTTGTAACAGCGCACGGTGACCTGGGTGATCTTGGTATCGCCATGGGTCACGCTCCGCTGATTACCAGCTTGAAGCCAGGTCCGATCACGCTGACCAAGCAAGGCGGGGAACGTGAGGTGTTTTACATCTCCGGTGGTTTCCTCGAGGTTCAGCCGAACATGGTCAAGGTACTTGCCGACACTGTGCAACGTGCCGGCGACCTGGATGAAGCCTCCGCTCAGGAAGCCGTCAAGGCTGCCGAGAAGGCGCTGAACGAAAAAGGCGCAGACTTCGACTACAGCGCTGCTGCAGTCCGTCTGGCCGAAGCTGCAGCGCAGCTGCGTACGCTCCAGCAGATCCGCAAGAAGTAAGCGGCTTTGCCGTTACGCTTCACGCGTGATTGATTAAAAAGGGTAGCCTCGGCTACCCTTTTTCTTTTTTTGCAAAACACTTCTCTGGTCTGAAGCCGGACCGCCCAGGATTGGTAGCCATTCATGTCTCTTGAAATCGTAATTCTCGCCGCAGGCCAGGGCACCCGCATGCGTTCAGCCCTGCCCAAGGTGCTGCACCCGGTCGCAGGCAATTCCATGCTCGGTCATGTTATCCACAGCGCCCGGCAGTTGGATCCGCAACGCATTCACGTCGTCATCGGGCACGGTGCCGATGTGGTACGTGAGCGCCTGGCCGCAGACGACTTGAATTTCGTATTGCAGGACAAGCAACTGGGCACCGGCCACGCCACTGCGCAAGCCGTGCCGTTCATTACCGCTGACACCGTGCTGATTCTCTACGGTGACGTGCCGCTGATCGAAGTGGAAACCCTGCAACGCCTGCTCAAGCATGTGGTGCCGGGCCAGATGGGCCTGCTCACCGTTGAGCTGGACGACCCCACCGGCTACGGACGCATCGTGCGCAACGCCGACGGTAAGGTCGCCGCGATCGTCGAGCACAAGGACGCCAGCGAAGCCCAGCGCGCCATCACTGAAGGCAATACCGGCATTCTCGCCGTGCCGGCCGATAAGCTGGGCGACTGGATGAGCCGCCTGTCCAACAACAACGCCCAAGGCGAGTACTACCTCACCGACGTTATCGAGATGGCGGTCAGTGACGGGCTGGTGGTCGCCACCGAACAGCCCCACGACCCGATGGAAGTGCAGGGCGCCAACGACCGCAAGCAGCTGGCAGAGCTGGAGCGCCACTACCAACTGCGCGAAGGCCGCCGCCTGATGGCCCAGGGCGTCACCCTGCGTGACCCGGCGCGTTTCGATGTGCGTGGCGAAGTGACGGTGGGCCGCGACGTGTTGATCGATATCAACGTGATCCTCGAAGGCCGCGTGATCATCGAAGACGACGTGGTGATCGGTCCTAACTGTGTGATCAAGGACAGCACCTTGCGCAAAGGCGTGGTGGTCAAGGCCAACAGCCATATCGACGGTGCGGTGATGGGCGAGGGCAGCGATGCCGGGCCGTTTGCACGGTTGCGTCCGGGAACGGTGATGGGCGCGCGGGCGCACGTCGGCAATTTCGTCGAGCTGAAAAACGCGAAAATGGGCGACGAGGCGAAGGCCGGCCACCTGGCTTACCTCGGTGATGCGGTAATCGGTGCTCGCAGCAACATTGGCGCCGGTGCAATTACCTGCAACTACGACGGCGCCAACAAATACCAGACGACGATTGGTGAAGACGTATTCATCGGCTCCAACAACTCGCTGGTTGCTCCTGTAACCATCGGTGATGGTTCCAACACCGCAGCGGGCTCAACCATCAACCAGGACGTGGATAAGTCGCAACTGGCCGTGGCCCGTGCGCGCCAGCGCAACATCGACGGCTGGAAACGCCCGGTCAAAATCAAGAAGACCTGATCTATCCACACCCTTGGCAGCAACAAAACTCCAATGTGGGAGGGGGCTTGCCCCCGATAGCGGTGGGTCAGTCAATAAAGGGCTGACGGATAAACCGCTATCGGGGGCAAGCCCCCTCCCACATTTGCCTGCGTTATTTCAAAAATAATGATTGCCAACGCTTGACGATCTTTCGCCAATAGGTTTTGATTGCCTTCGTTATCTTTCGAAACGAAACTTATCACTCCCATGTCGAAACGAAATACCCCCCAACGTCGCCACAACATCCTGACCTTGCTCAATGAACAGGGCGAAGTCAGCGTGGACGAATTGGCCAAGCGTTTCGAAACATCGGAAGTGACCATCCGCAAGGACTTGGCCGCACTCGAAAGTAATGGCCTGCTCCTGCGCCGCTACGGTGGCGCAATCACCATGCCTCAAGAACTCGTGGGCGACGCGGCCCAGCCGGTCTCGGCTTACAAGCGCGCGATTGCCCGTGCCGCCGTGGTGCGCCTGCGTGAACACGCGCGGATCATCATCGACAGCGGCAGCACCACCGCCGCGATGATCCCCGAACTGGGCCATCAACCCGGCCTGGTGGTCATGACCAACTCCCTGAACGTGGCCCGCGCCTTGAGCGAGCTGGAGCATGAACCAGTGCTGCTCATGACCGGCGGCACCTGGGATCCGCATTCGGACTCGTTCCAGGGCCAGGTCGCCGAGCAGGTGCTGCGTTCCTACGATTTTGATCAACTGTTCATCGGCGCCGACGGCATCGATTTGCAGCGCGGTACCACCACCTTCAACGAATTGCTGGGCCTGAGCCGCGTCATGGCCGAGGTCGCCCGTGAGGTCGTGGTGATGGTCGAATCCGACAAGATCGGCCGCAAGATTCCCAACCTGGAACTGCCCTGGAGCAGTGTCCATACCCTTATCACCGATGATCGCCTGCCGCTCGAGGCCCGCGACCAGATCCAAGCCCGCGGCATTACGCTGATATGCGCGGCAGTCATCTAGGAGAAATACCATGTGTGGAATTGTTGGCGCAGTCGCCGAACGTAACGTAACGGCCATCCTGATCGAAGGCCTCAAGCGCCTGGAATACCGTGGCTATGACAGCGCCGGTGTGGCGGTCTTCACCAACGCCGGCAAGCTGGAGCGTATGCGCCGTCCGGGTAAAGTCAGCGAGTTGGACCAGGCCCTGGCCGGTGAGCCACTGGCAGGCCGCCTGGGCATCGCCCACACCCGCTGGGCCACCCACGGTGCGCCGTGCGAGCGCAACGCTCACCCGCATTTCTCGGGTGACCTGGCCGTGGTGCACAACGGCATCATCGAAAACCACGAAGTGCTGCGCGAACAACTCAAGGGCCTGGGCTATGTATTTACCTCGGACACCGATACCGAAGTCATCGCCCACCTGCTCAACCACAAGCTCAAGGACCACAGCGACCTGACCACCGCCCTCAAGGCCACGGTCAAGGAACTGCATGGCGCCTACGGCCTGGCCGTGATCAGCGCCAGCCAGCCGGACCGCCTGGTTGCCGCGCGCAGTGGCAGCCCACTGGTGATCGGCCTGGGCCTGGGCGAGAACTTCCTCGCCTCCGACCAACTCGCCCTGCGCCAGGTCACCGACCGCTTCATGTACCTGGAAGAAGGCGATATCGCTGACATCCGCCGTGAAAGCGTGCAGATCTGGGACGTCAACGGTCAGTCCGTCGAGCGCGAAGCCGTGCAATACCGCGACGGTGCCGAAGCCGCCGACAAAGGCGAATTCCGCCACTTCATGCTCAAGGAAATCCACGAGCAGCCTTCCGTGGTACAGCGCACCCTCGAAGGTCGCCTGAGCCAGAACCAGGTGCTGGTCAACGCCTTCGGCCCACAAGCCGCCGAGCTGTTCGCCAAAGTGCGCAACGTGCAAATCGTCGCCTGCGGCACCAGCTACCACGCCGGCATGGTTGCGCGTTACTGGCTCGAAGAACTGGCCGGCATCCCGTGCCAGGTCGAAGTTGCCAGCGAGTTCCGCTACCGCAAAGTGGTGGTGCAGCCCGACACCCTGTTCGTGACCATCTCCCAGTCCGGCGAAACCGCCGACACCCTGGCCGCCCTGCGCAACGCCAAGGAGCTGGGCTTCCTCGGCAGCCTGGCGATCTGCAACGTCAGCATCAGCTCCCTGGTGCGTGAATCGGACCTGACCCTGCTGACCCAGGCCGGTCGCGAAATCGGCGTCGCCTCGACCAAAGCCTTCACCACCCAACTGGTCGGCCTGTTGCTGCTGACCCTGTCCCTCGGTCAAGTACGCGGCACCCTCGCCGAAGGCGTTGAGGCCACCCTGGTAGAAGAGCTGCGCCGCCTGCCGACCCGCCTGGGCGAAGCCCTGGCCATGGACGGCACCGTGGAAAAAGTCGCCGAACTGTTCGCCGACAAGAACCACACCCTGTTCCTCGGCCGTGGCGCGCAATACCCTGTGGCCATGGAAGGTTCGCTGAAACTCAAGGAAATTTCGTACATCCACGCCGAAGCCTACCCGGCCGGCGAGCTGAAGCACGGCCCACTGGCCCTGGTGGATGACGACATGCCGGTTGTCACCGTGGCGCCGAACAACGAACTGCTGGAAAAGCTCAAATCCAACCTGCAGGAAGTACGCGCCCGTGGCGGCCAACTGATTGTGTTTGCCGACGAGAAGGCCGGCATGACCAACGGTGAAGGCACTCACGTGATCAACATGCCGCACATCCACGACACCCTGTCGCCGATCCTCTACACCATTCCGCTCCAGTTGCTGTCGTACTACGTCGCCGTGCTCAAGGGCACCGACGTTGACCAGCCGCGCAACCTGGCGAAGTCGGTGACGGTGGAATAAGCCTCACTGGCGTACCGAAAGGGTGGTTTTAGAGAATTAAAACTGTCGCGGGAGAATTAAAACTGTCGCAAGAGCCGGTGAGGTCTGTCCTCTCGTCTCCTGCGATGCCCCCGGCCCTTCGCTTGTTACCCCCCTTCCTATACCCCCAACGGGCCGCTCCATGCTGTTGCGAATCCAACCCGATGAATCGCTCCGTTCGTATGTGGAGCGAAATCTATTCTTACAACCGCACAGTCCTGCTTTAGAGATTTTTAGGGCACCGGAATTCCGCTACTGCCGCTGGCGTAGTAAACAAGTAATCTCCATCGCTAATATGTTCGGGTGGCATGGTTGTTACGGATTTAACAAGTTAGTGCATTCGCATACCGACTACCCTGTTCATGGTGTCTTAAAGTCAAAGAGCAGCTTCTCGTACTCGGCGTCTGAGTTTGTATCCAAGTCCTACTGCTTTGATAACTTCTCAGAAACACGCTCCTATTGCCCATTGTGCGCCAAAGAAGACTCTCATGTGCGAGGGTATTCATATTGGAAACGTATTCATTCTCGAATAACTGTATGCGCTTATCCGTTTTCTGTTAGGTCCAGTTTCCGGGCATCTGTTGACGATGACAAACCGTCATTACACGCTCATATCATATCGCGCATTTCTACGCACGTGAATGAACGATACAGGCCCCTCAAATTCCTTATATGAGGCTAGTTCAGATATTCGAATTGCGCGATATCGCGCAGAAAATATTTATAACGTGCTGAATTTCATATTTTTATTTTTGTTTTTCGGTGCTCTGATGTGCTGAATGTGCTCGGCGTACTCAGTGTGCTCGCCGTGCTGCAGGGTATAGGGTGTGGGAAGAGGGGCATGGCGAGGTAGGGATGCATCCATTTTTCGCACCTGAAGGCACGATCGCCTTCATCAATAGCGGACCTTCGAAGTCGGAGAGAGGAAACCCTATTGCGCACTTCAGCTCATATAGGCTTTCATCCGAACAACAAGGTGGAGACTTTTATGTACCTCGCTGAGCTGACTATTAAGAATTTCCGCAAGCTACGTGACGCCAAGCTGAAATTTCAGCCTGGGTTGAATGTGCTGGTAGGTCCAAACAATGTTGGCAAAAGCGCTGTAGTGGATGCGCTTCGGACCCTTCTCGCCGGTCATGACGAACCGTATCCCCGCCTTGATATCGCCGACCGGCACCGTCCGCTTGAAGGCGAGCCGGCTGGCGACATCAGCTTCCATTTTGTCTTTCGTGATTTAAGTCACGATGATGAAGCGGACTTTATCGCTGCGCTCAAGCCTGCTGCTGATAAGACCATGGAAGCCCATATCCATGTCCGCTATACCGACGCAGATCAGACAGGACGCTTCAGGGTGAAGCGTTGGTGTGGCGATCATCAGGACGTGGTCCTTACCTCAGACATGATGGAAAACCTCAGGGGCGTTTATCTCCAACCCCTGCGGGATGCCGCTCAGGGACTTCGACCCAGCCGCAACAGCCAGCTGGCACGCCTGCTTCACATGCTCACGGATGAACCAGGCCGTGACGCGATTAACCAAGCATTGAAGGAACTGGACGAAAAGCTCCAACAGACCGAAGCGATCCAGAACACCCATACCGCGATTTCGTCCCGACACGGCCTGATGATGGGTGATCAATTGGCACAGACACTCTCTGTTGGGCTTAGCGCGACGGACTTTCAGCGGTTATCTGCTCGGCTTTCCCTCACGGCTCAAGCAATGGAAATTGAGCAGAATGGCCTGGGTTTCAACAACCTGATTTTCATGGCGGTAGTGCTAAGCGAGCTGGCCAAGAATCCGGACGCCGCGTATCGCAGCTTGATTGTTGAAGAGCCGGAAGCCCATTTGCATCCTCAGCTGCAGCGCGTGTTGTTGCGCTACCTCGCAGGCGTGCCAACGAGCGAAGGTGAAAAGGCGGTGCAGCTGTTCGTCACCAGTCACTCCCCCAATTTTGCCAGCAACTCTAAGCTCGAATCCCTGGTGTGTTTGGTTGAGAACGATGCCGGCGTAGAGACCTTCTTCCCGCGCGACATCAAGTTCGGTAAGGGCAAACGCGAAAAGCTGGAGCGCTATCTGGACGTGACCCGAGCCGAACTTTTTTTTGCTCGCCGGGTAATATTCGTGGAAGGCGCCGCCGAGCTCATGCTCGTCGATGCTCTGGCCACGCTCATGGGGCTGGACCTGCGAAAGTTCGGGATCAGTCTGATCAGTGTCGAAGGACTCAATTTCGATTCTTTCCTACCCTTGTTCGGTGAAAACGGACTTCGGATCCCGGTTGCCGTCGTAACCGACGCCGATCCTTTCGAGGAGGAAGAGGCCAACGGGCTTGCGGAAGGTGCGCTGGATGCAGGTGACATCGAAGACATTCTCGCCGAGGCTGCGTATCTCGAAGAAATGGATGCCCCTGTCGCCGACGGTCCTGACGCGGATGATCCGTTGGCTGAGCCTGCGAAGAAAAAGAAGAAGCTAAAACGGAAAGAAGTCTACCCGTCGCTGGGAGACGAAGTGAGGCTGTCGAGCAACACCGTCAAGATGAAGAAATCGGAAGACGCTTTCGTCAAAGTGTTCCACGGTTTGAAAACGCTGGAATACGACCTTGCATTGCTTGAGGCGAACCGCGACCCGATGCTCAAGGCTTTGGCAGACCCTCATCCGATCATTTCGGCAGCGCTACGCAAGATCGTCGATGCTCAGCCAGACAACACTGCGAAGGCGAAAGCGCTGTTT
This sequence comes from Pseudomonas sp. 34 E 7, assembly GCF_900005715.1. Taxonomy (NCBI): domain Bacteria; kingdom Pseudomonadati; phylum Pseudomonadota; class Gammaproteobacteria; order Pseudomonadales; family Pseudomonadaceae; genus Pseudomonas; species Pseudomonas sp. 34 E 7. The sequence continues at coordinate 45,704 of NZ_CVTX01000145.1, read as the reverse complement.
TGCGGTATGTTCGAGCGTAAAGCGAGTAGCGGTAACCTGCAGAAGGGCCGGTTTGCCCAGGCTTTGGCTGAACAGATTTCCAGCACGCCAACGTGTGAAGTACCTGACTATCTTCGCAAGGCGATTGAGCATGTCTGTCAGGGAGCGATCAAGCCATGAAGCTCTCCGATGAGCAGAAGGAAATAATCAATGCGCCTCTTGGACCTATCGCTGTTACAGCCTGCGCCGGTAGCGGCAAGACGTCCACGGCGATCAGGCGGCTGATTGCCGTCCGGCAAAAAATGGAAAATAGTCGGGGTCGGGTTGTACTTTTGTCGTTCTCGAATGTTGCGGTCAATACCTTCAACAAAGGCTACGCCCAGCTCGCTTCAGACCTTCCAGATGATGCAAACCGCAAACGCGTGGAAGTGGACACGCTAGACGGCTTCTTCACCCAGCATGTGCTGCGTCCCCACGCTTATCGAACAATGTCCTCAGACCAAGCTGCGTACCTTGTATCCGGTACCGAGCCGTTCCTAGCAAACTTTAAATACTGGCCTGAGGAAGGACGTCCGACCCACATCAAGGACGTCAAAGTGGGGCTGGAGCATGGGAACTTCTACTTCTTTACCGGCACCCTCGATGATTTGGTGAAGCTCGATACCGCTAAGGCATTAGATGCGATCAGGCGTCTGGGCCGCATTGGGGCCTACACGCACGAGCTTGGCCGGTATTGGGTGTACCGTACGTTGGTCGGGCAACCAGCAGTCTTGCGAGCGCTTGCCGCCCGCTACCCGCAGATTTTGGTTGATGAGTCCCAGGATCTGGGCACCTTGCATCAGGCTATTTTGGAATTGCTCATCAAGGCTGGAGTTCAAGTCTCGCTCATCGGTGACGTAAACCAGGGCATTTACGGTTTCGCAGGAGCTGACGGTTCATTCCTGGGCACCTATTACAACCGTGCGGGGGTGAATGACTACAAGCTCTCGCGCAATTATCGTTCACTGCCTCCAATCATCAGCATCGCTAATTCACTCTGTGGCCGCGAGGATGAGGCCGATCGGGAGCCTGAAAACGGGGGGGCGTACTTCGTCGGGTACAAGGACTCCGAGCTTCCCAAGCTTTTTGAATCATTCAAAGCGCAAATTGATGACTTGGGCATGCAATATCAAGATGCGGTGATCCTCAGCCGGGGGACTGACCGGGCGGCAGTGCTATCCGGCAAAGCTGCTCCCCCAGGTCAAGGTACGGTCGCTCTTTTCACCAAAGCAGCATTGGTCCGAGACCAGCAAGGCCGCTATCAAGACTGCTTCAAGCTTGTGTGCCGAGCGGTGGAGGGTTTGATGGATAAGCCACCGCATGGCCTCAGCACTCACCTTCAGGGTGCCCCGCAGGATGCATGGATGCTTGGGCTTAGACGACTGCTGTGGGGGTTCATCCGCGACGCTGAGGCCGGGCTACCTTCATCTACGCTTTTGGCTAAAACCGAGTGGCATCCCCAATTACTGACCAATCTCAAAAAGCTTCTCTCGACCACCGAAGGGCAATTTGGGTTGAAGGCTGCAGACAGACTGGGCAACAAGCTGGCTAAAACCGGGTTGTTGGATCTTCCCCTAACTGGTGCGGTAGAGGAGAAAGATCGGGGCCCCGGGATTAGAGTGGAAACCATCCACCAGGTGAAGGGCGAGTCTATCGGTGCGGTTCTGTACGTAACCAAAAAGCCGAACGTTGACGCCTTGCTTGCCGGCACCCTTACCGAGGAAGGTCGCATCGGCTATGTCGCTGTGACCAGAGCGCGGAACCTGTTCTGGCTGGCCGTGCCACATACTTGCTTGAAAGCACTTCGCCCGAATCTGATTGCCGCTGGTTTTCAAGAGGTTCCTGCCCGCAAGTAGCCCAGGATCAAGCGGCATTGCTCAGATGGGCATCATTCGCATAAACCCTCATGTAGGGCACTCAACGAATACGCGCACGTGCTGTGGCTGTTACTTCGACGAGGGCCATAGCGTCCAGATGGGAAGGGTGCCGCCAATGAGATGGTCTTGGTCGTTCCCAGTCTCCGAGAGCGTGGCTTTCCACGAGTAACGCGTCGTATCTATCGCCTGGTGATCACACTGGGTGCTCGACGAGTTCAGGGTTTGATGGCAACGAATTCATTTGCTGCCGCGACCTTCGCCTTACTCAGCTTACCGGCCTTACCAGCCATCTTCTCAGGGTTAAAGGCTGGCCATTTATCGCCTAGACCGCGGACAAGATAACGATTTGTCCGATCTTGTTCGGTGTTCCCGGGTTCGTAATAGTCTGCCTGCTTGTAGGAAATTAGCTCTAAGTGATACAGACGATTCAACGAACCTGGGATCTGATGTATGGGCACGCCGGCCAATCTGGAGATGGTCGAGTAGTTGATGGTAGCGATGTTAAAATTGTTTTTGTTTCTGAACGCGCAGATCACAAGAAACACCTTCAACGAATATAAACTCAAAGCGCTGAATTCAAACTGGTGCAGCACGAGCAGCTGAGTCTTACTTCCATCATATAGCCTGGACTTGGGTAGCTTTCCATGGAAGCTCTCCTCCCATCCGGCCATCTGCAATACAGTTCCCTCGCATATAGGCTTGTTGTATTTTTCAAGCAGCCCAACCTCGACAAGGCGCTTGAGTGATCGAGCAACGATCGGCCTCGACAACCCAGATAGAGCAATCAATTTTGGGTATGTCGTTTTCAGCTGCCCTGTGTAGTAGTCCGCAAGCATGCACAAGCTGATGAAAAGTCTCAGCGCGCCAAGGCTTGTGTTTTGTTCCAGCAGGCAACGTTCTCCATTTCCTAAGCGGCTATCGAACACGGCGACACCACCGCTTTGAATCCACTTGATAGGGAGACGAGCAAAATCAGGCTTGTCGGTAGTGCTCATAAATCAGCTCCGCTTCCATACGACGGCGACGACAGCCACCGAAAGGGTAATCACGGCACACAGTGCCAAGTTGAGAGGATCCGCTGTGAGTGCGGCCGAGAAAATGCTGCTGATTGAATCCATGGTGATGCGCTCCAAAACCAATTCAGGAGCCATTTCACATCCACCCCACAACAGCATCTAGATGATCCATTATCGTAAAATTGCAAGCAAGCCCGCTAAATACGTGGGTTTGACGCATTTTTGATTAGTTAATCTCACACCTCCTTAAAGGCAAAAAACAGTCATCAAAAATGCTAAAGTGAATCAATATCTGGAAACTGATTGGTGGCTTATGGCTGGGTTTGTAGAGCTGGATTTGAGGGAAAGGCTGAGAGCACCCAAAGCGGTTCCTTACGCTCGTCGGGTTTCTGAAGGCCACTTCGTTTTGGAGGTTGCTACACCTGAGGGCGTTCAAATTTTGCAGCGGCAACGAGGTGGAGATCGTGTCTTCAAGACGTTCGAAGCGCTGCTCGGCTTGCTGGCCAAAGAAGGTGTGGTGGAGTTCGCAGTTGTCTTGGATAAGGCAAAGGTAATCCCAGGAGGGCCACCGATTCCTTGGGGTGGGCGTGCCCCCCAGGAAGAGATGTCACGCGCTTCTTGGCGGCATGATTTCGACATCCCGTTTTAAACTGCCCCCGTAACCCAGCAAACATCTCGTCATAGCCTGGTGGGTTAAGCGAAGATGCTCCACTTCGTGTACTGGGAGCCAACGCCCTCCGCTTCATGCGACTGTCGTATGGCCGACTGATTTCGGGTCCTGTATCAACAGATACGGTCTTCCGTCTTGGATTAGGGGTATCGCTGAATACCCTCGCGAATCGGTCCATTCCCAGTGGCATCTGCTAAACAGAATTTACTCGGGAGCGGAGTTTGGACCAAAGCGGTTGGCTAGTACCCGTTAGAAGCAGGCCAGTGGCTACGGCCATTGCTTGGTAGGCGTACAGCAGCCCGAACCGAATTTTTCAGTGCTTGTGCTTTTTAGCCTTTTTCTTACGCTGCTCTAGCTTTTTATCAAATACAATTTTATTCCATTGTTCTGCCATTTCGCCAGCCTGCCTATAAACGCCTCTGCTCATTTTAATACTTTCAAATAGTCCAAGTATCGCAGGAGAGATCTCCATTCTCTGCTTTGTAAGAATGAAAACCATCTGGTGTGAAAACACACAAACACACAGGGCCGTCAATAAGAGCGTTATCTGAATCCACAGGGATTCTGCGGGCGCGAATGCACCGGAGTTAATCTGTATCAGGTAATAGTTAAATACGCCTATGATGAAAAGCTGAAGTCCAATCATGGAACGCGTCATGGCCTTAGGAAGCCGGACACCGACGATCTTTCGTTTTTGCAACGCAAAGCTGTCGTACACGCTTAACAATAAAAATGGGAATCCAGCAAAAGCTATGTCAATGCTTGACAGGCTGTAGTCCGCCGAAGAGATGTTTATAATGAATGTAAGTGATAAGCCGCTAAGTAGTGCTATACAGAAATCTTTATTCAGCTCACCATAAAACTCCCTGTAATAGGGGGAGCTTCGTCCAGTCAAAGCTTGAATACAGTCATAGGTGTATACCGTGCCGAGAATCCATGAGACGGATATCGCTGACAGCAGAAAAAAATTCCACCAGGAATGGTATTGAAAACTCAGCTGCCACAAAGTCGATGCGGCAGCGACGAAAAACAGGATGTATTTCATTAGGTTCAGCAATCTCTCATTGGCACGAGTGTTACGTTTGGAGGCTCTCTGATGCCTGCTTTGATCAGCAGTTCATGCATCGCACGGGGTAGCGCTTTTTTCCAGGCTGGCTTAGGTGAGTCACGCGCAATCCAAGAGCGCCTTTACGTCGTCATCGTTGAGCATGAATACACCTGCCGCCACACTTGCTCCTCGTGTGCCCATCACAACCAGGTCTGCGTACATACCTTGAGTTAGTGCAAATCCTTGCTGCTTCCCAGGAGCCGCGAATGCGCCTTTTTGCTCAAGCCCAGCATTCTCGTAAAAATCTATCAGGTCATAGCCGCACAACAGGGCGGTATCGCGCGGATCGTCGATCAGCGCATTGAGAATCTGTGAGCCAATACCGTGGCCGCGAAAATCTGGGAAAACAAAGATTTTGTGACAATAGCGTGGAACGTTTGGGTCTGGATGAACGAACAGCAACGCATAGCCGTAGAGGCAGCCATTTTCATGGCTCATGGCAACCTTCAGTTGCCCTGCTCGGTAGCACTCGTCAAAAATTCCCACTACATGCTTGATGGCCTTTCGGGTTGCCTCTTCTGAAAAGAAAAGAAACTGCATGGCTAGAGTGGGCTGAGCGAGCAGATCCTGAAGCACGCCTTTGGCTTCGTTTTCCAAGATCTGGGGAAGGAAGGTGTCGATCAGTTGTTGATCAGAAAGAGTGGTGTCTAGCATGGATAAGTGCTCCTGCTTTGACTGGATAGCCTGCTTGTTTTCGCATGGACGATACCAGTTGTCCTAGGGTAGAGCGCCGAGCGTACCTGCTACTGTGAGAGTTTGTCATCCGACAAATCATCCAACATGTTGCGGCTTGGATAGCTCGCGGCGCCCTTGCTTATGTACTCGAGTTGAAATCAGGAATGCCTGGTTATTAAGAGCTTAGATGGCCTGGGAGTGCTGATATTCAGCCGGTAGTGAGGCAAGTTTTTTGTCTAGATCTGTCAACTTGATGATCAACACCACTAAATACGAAGTCAGGACAATCACTAGTTAATTTCGGCTATGACCCTTCCCCTGGCAGGAGAATCGGCCCATGCAAACCATGATCCTTTTCTCAGGTGACACCCCGGTCGACGGTTCAACCCATGTCTGGTTGATGACCATCGGTCTCGTTGCCTACTTCATCCTTCGTCGATGACTCTAGGGCCCGGCGGCAGATTAGCCGCCGGTGCTCTGGAAAATAAGTCAAAGCCGGGTCGTTTCTGGCTGCGACAGTTTTGGGTTTCCTCCATAACCGGATGCGTGCGCATAAATATGGGCATGCCTGCGAACTTACGCAGTCGCCCCTCAAGGCGCAATCAACGCCGCGCCGGAAGCCCTTGTCACAGGGGCGGGTCAATACCGTGTCCCCGGGGCTGATCGCCACGCCGCTGTGGTCGAAGTTGTCGGAAGAAGCCCGTCAATCTATGTACGAAGGCGCTGCTGCGCGCTTGCCGACGCGGCGTGTTGGGCAACCGGAAGACGTTACCAACGCTATCGCCTATCTAGCTAGTACGCCTTCCTCGACTGTGCTGGTGGACGGCGGCGCCAGCATTGTTTGATCCGTGTCAGCCTGCTACAAACCGCATCACCTGGGACTTGCGGGAAGCTGATACACGCCCGCTGGGCGAGGACCAAATTTCGCCGTAGGCCACACAGATGTGCCGACTGCTCAAGCTGGTTGAACAACGCAAGCCTGGATAGCAGCGACTACCAGTCTTACAGACTCGTCCTGTAAAGACAGGTTGAGCTCGGGTGAAGGGAAAGGCACGCTTGCAGGTTAAAGGAATGAGGAACCCAAGTAGGGAAAGGGCTGAAAAGTGAAAGGCATGTGAATGGCCCCTGGTTTGCTGGGCATGCCTCGGGTTTAGCTTTTTCACCAACGTATCTAGTTTTTGATAGCAGATGGCCCGTCCAGCTAGCTACGATGACTCTCAGTTATCTGGATTGGGGGGCCGTATGGAGCAAACCGAAATTGAGCCGCTTTTGGCGACGGTATACGCGGTTCTCCGCGCAGAGGGTGCTGATGAGGCGGCGGAGGTAGTCCGCGGTCATCCTGCGAATGCGGAACTGACAGGCAGCGACAACTGGAATGGCGGAACCAACTATTGGGAAATCCACTTCATCATTCCTGCTTTGGAGTACGCCAAACTCGGGGTCAAACGGGTCCAGCTCCAGGAAAGGATCACAACCGCGCTGAGGACGGTAACCGAGCACGAGCAAAGCGACGCGTACTCAGCGCTGATCGTGCCTGCACGTGAGTATCATGTGGATTGGCGCTCCGGGAAGTCTTCCAACCTACCGAAATCGGTGCGGCAAAACATCACGGATGGCCTACGTCTTGAGAACGTGAAGTGGTATGGGGAGCTCAACGATGTTGAGTTTCTGAGTCGGCTGTATGAGCTTGAAACCCTTCCTTCCACGGACAGTCGCTACAAAGACGCCGTCGGCGACATTTGGCAACATCGCTATAACAACGATGACTGGGAGGATGACTGGGTCTTCAGCGACTCCCGATTCAACCTCTTCGATGGGAGTGCTGAGGCATTTCTCCGGTTTCTCTGCGAAACGGTGCACCCCGTAGTTCGCCCCCAACGAGAAGAAGCGATTAAGCTCGTTGAGCATTTCAACGATCAACTCCAGAACGCCGGCTGGGAGTTGTATCAGGAGCAGCAAATCGCCGGCCGCCCACGCTTTTCCTACCGTTTGATAAGCAGCCCTTCGACAGAAGCGAACGCAACTAGGTCGGTCATGCGAGCGAGAGTTGTTGTCGAGGCGCTGAGCGCTGGATGGATGGCGAAGCAAATTGAACGTCTGGAATATGCCGTCGATTCAGACCCCGAATTGGCGATCGGGACAGCCAAAGAACTGGTGGAAAGCTGCTGCAAGTCCATTCTCACGAAACGAGAAATTCCGTTCACCAAGGCCGATGACCTAGGCAATCTGACAAAGAAGGTTACCAAAGCATTGCAGCTGGTTCCCGACGGAGTCAGTGAAGCAGCTAAGGGCGCTGAAAACATCAAAAATATCCTCCGCAACCTCACTCAGTTGACCAGCAATCTCACGCAGTTGAGAGGTTTGTACGGTACCGGACATGGCAAGGACGGCCAACATCGCGGGCTGCAGCCCAGGCATGCTCGGCTTGCGGTTGCCGCAGCAGTGGCATTTATCGATTTCGTATCGGAAACGCATCGATACCGAGAAGCTTCCGAGCCGCAGAGGTAAGAGCTTGGCAGATCCGTTGTTTGATGGACCCGATGGGCATAGCCTCGACCGGCTCGCTTCCAGTCAGATGCTGCTATATACCCCTGCGGGCTGGCGCCCGCTGTGGCCGAGAAAAAACTTAACGCGATGTCCTAAATTAGTTGACCACTACACTTTAAAAACTGCTCAAAGCAGCGTCAGTGTTGGCTTCGACAGCTTTGCGTGCTCTCAAGAGGTAGGCGCGCGCCCAATGAAACTGGGCCTTCTTGCGACAGTTTTAGTTCTCAAAAACCAGCCGCACTGGATTCAGGGTTGGGCTTCGGTGCACGCTGGTCGAAGCTTAATGCTGGCAGCCGCTAATCATCGGCATTCGACGTTGCCAGAGCTAGCCGCTAAAATTGTGGGAAATCAATACAAATGAGGCACCTATGATTGGCCGATCCATTCACGAATGTGTTGATCTTGTTTTGCTTGGAGATGCAGCCAATACAATTCTCGAGAGTACCAAGGAACGTCTAGCTCGCGCTGGCGGAGATCTCAAAATCGAGGAAGCGGCCAGCAAATGCCTTGAAAGCCTAGATCTTGCGAGCTCAGCCGGAGACTGTTCGCTGGATGATGTCAGGACTGTCAAGCGGGAGCTCAAGATTGCAGTGCGCGATCGGCGCTTCGAGCTGAATCCTTTCGACTAATGTGCAGTCATTGTCGTTTGCTTTACTTGTTCCTTGGCTCAAGAAGCACGACAGGCGATCAATCAGCCTTCCCTGGCCTTCATACCCATCCCGCTGACGCCCAGCGCGCCCACCATTCGACCACTTTGCCGGCAAACCTCTCTAACTGGCCTGAGGCTCCTCCGACTAAGAAGGGCTCCGCATCCGTACACACCCTGGAGGCTATGCACTTTTTCCACCAAGTCTGTTTTTGTGGTTGACCTTTCTGTGCTTTTTAGCTAAGTTTTCGATACGGCTTTATTCGTGGCCGGCGAAAGCAAGTTACGGATTCTCTTTCTCGCTAATTTTAAATAGTGAGAGGTGGATCTTTGCATTCGCGAAACCGCCTCTTACTCTGGAGGCAGTTATGTCAGAAATATTACCTTCTCTTCTCCCTATTCCCGAATTTCGCAAGAAGAAGGGACGTGCACTTGCACGCCTTGATCGCGAGCAAAAAATGCTGGAGTCTGGTCCGCTTGGCGCCGAGCGCTTACTTCTCAATATTGCAGTGGACTATATGGAGAGTCACCCAAATATGTCTTGGGACCAGGCTCTCTTCGCGGCGCGAGCTTATCTTAATCGAGCACATGATTAAGCAAGGACAGCCGTGATGAAGAAAATGACAGCTATCACACATAATAACGTAACGTATGAAATCAGGATCGGAAGCTGGTTTCAGCACCTTCACGGAAAAGCCTCGGAAGCACTTCGTGAGGTACATACAGATGACATTATACTTCCGACTGAAAAAACAGTAGCGATCTACAAGACAGAAAAGAGGGCTGAGTACAACGCCCAACCACGCAGGCCTCGTTCATCAGCGAAACAGTACCTCAACGACTGCTCGCTAAGTGATTTTAGGCTTAACTGGGATAAGTTAATCGAATTGCTCAAGAAAAGAATAAATGACGCCTGTATACCCATTATGCTTGCGCAGCATCAGCTATCTGATGCCGAAAGCTATGAGTTAACTAAAGCGGCGTCTAACGGGCATATCAGCGCCATGTATCGGATCGGAGCCTCGCTTGGGGGGGGCCGGAATGATGATTGCCTACTCTGGTTATCGATGGCTCACAACAGAGGTCATCTCGGGGCGTGCTACGAAATGGCATTGCACCTTGCGGCCAAGGGAAATCACATCGACTCTCTACGTTGCTTGATAATATCTGCCGATGGTGGTTTCGATATTGCCTATATGTCTATCTTTCAGATAACCAATCTGAAAAACATGTTCCAAATCCAAGCTGATCCACTTGAAAGCATGTTAAATGAGCTCGCAGAGGCAACACATGCATCAAGCGCCAATTACTTTAAAGGCATACTAAAACTCTTTTCAAATAACCCAACCGCCGGAATAGCCATTTTAAAAAACTTCCTGAAAGAACCTAAAAAAAAGCCTTCTGAACATGATACTGGTGAGGTTTATTACAACCAAATCAGTATTGTCAGTAGCTTCATTGAGGGTGTATTGGCGGACATCGACTCAGGAGTACCTCCACTGATATCCATCTCGACTCGTGGCGAACAGGCTGGTTTCTGCAGCTTCTCAGATTACGATGAGTTTTTCAAAATAGTTCAGAACATACAGCAAGCCGAGTAAAGGGCTATCAATTAACGCAGACAGTCGACAGATCAGCGACCAAGCAATAAAACAGGCGAGGAGTCCCCGCTAGCACAAGCGGGGCGTGGTCACATTGGCGGCGCTAAAAATTTATCGAAGCGTCCGGTTGTCATCTGAATTAGAGTGGTTGCGATTTAAGTTTGTAAAGCCCGGATCGCTATCCATAGTAAATTCTCTAGAAAGTAGGTGCTGAAAATGGAATTTAAGGTGTTGACCGTTGACGCGACGGTGCCGCAGTTAGGTAGAAATACCGTCTATCTAAAAAAGGATAACTGGAATGATTACTCATATGTGACAATGTTTGATATGTCATTGCATGATGCTAATGGGAATTATGTAATCGTCGGTAGCATTAAAATAGCATTCAAAGGACAAACCACAAGCGTTTCTACGTTTTCTACACTGGATAAAAGCTTCACTGAGCTAGATAAAAAATATTTTTCACTTGGTAATAGCGTTGATTTCTATAAAGCTATGGCCAAGCTTAATCGCGATACCAGGCGGACTGTGCTAACAGCGCTACGCGATATAGTGGTCCAGCCAGAAATTATTCAGGAAATTACTGGCGAGGATGTGTTTGGGACTTCTTTATTGAGATATCACAGCCTTTCTGTGGTGAAAGGCCAGTTTGCGCGTATTTTATGGGGTAAAGCAGAGCTTACCGAATACGCCTTTCAATATAGACGACCTGAAGACTTGGATGTGGGCAGCATAACAATGTCGTTTGACGTTTCTGTCGACGTCAAGCCAAACACCAATGTGCACGCGATCATCGGTCGTAATGGTGTAGGTAAGACAACTTTACTCAATGGAATGATTGAATCAGTTAATAACAAAAAGAACCAAGGTTTTTTTCTAGATAAATCTGGGTCTCCTATTGCCTCCGACTATTTTAGTAGCTTGGTGTCTGTTTCGTTCAGTGTGTTCGACCCATTCACTCCGCCTGCTGACCAACCGGACCCTGCAAAAGGTACGTGTTATTTTTATGTTGGCCTTAAAAAAGTGGGAATAGATGATAGCCTGAAAACTCTGCAAGAGTTGCGCGGAGACTGTATAAAATCGCTGGTCGCATGTTTTGGTGCTCCTGGGAAAGTAGATAGCTGGCTAAAAGCTATAGAAAAACTTGGATCAGATGAAAATTTCTCTAGGATGGGCCTTCATCAGCTAGAATCTGTATTTCGTGCTATTAAAGAAGAATTAAGTGGAACAAGCCAGGCGGACTCGCAAACTTTCTACGATAATTATTATCGCAAAGCTTTGCCATATCTAGAAAAAATGAGTTCAGGGCATTCTGTTGTTTTGTTGACAATAACCCGACTAGTTGCTTTAGTCGAAGAAAAAACGCTTGTTCTTTTAGACGAGCCAGAAAGCCACCTGCACCCTCCACTATTGTCAGCTTTTGTTCGAGCATTAGCAGATCTTCTTCACGACCGAAATGGTGTCGCTATTATCGCTACACACTCACCGGTAGTCTTGCAAGAAATACCTAAGTCGTGTGCATGGGTGATAAATAGAGTGGGTAAGGCTTCTGTGACTGGCCGACCTAAAATCGAAACATTTGGAGAGAACGTTGGTGTCATCACTAGTGAGGTTTTCAACTTGGAGGTTGATCGCTCAGGATTTCATGATTTGTTGGCTGCATCTGTTAGAAGTGGGAAGAAATATGAGGAAATAATCAGTGAGTATAGTGGTCAGCTTGGTTTGGAGGGGAGGGCACTGCTTAGGTCTTTAGTGGAAACAAGAGATCAGGAGCGCGCCCATGATGCGTCTTAATTGTGAAAAGTATAATCCTGAATATGTAATCGACCGTTGCATAGAGGGTGTAACTGGAAATGCTGTATTAAGAGCCGGAGTGGAAGGAGCTAAAGCAGAACTTCTAGCCGCTGCTTTACAGTACGAGCAGAGATCAAAAAATGGAAACCTATATACAATTGCGCCAATCGATTTGAAGGCGGGCCCGGATCCAGTTGTAATTGGACTGTTGAAAAAGTCGGATCTGGTTAAAGTTTATGAGCAATATTTGGTTCCGGGCTCTAAACCAGCAAGGGAAATATACGACTATCTATTAGCCGCTGCTCTTGATGACTGTCCTTTTTGCGGTGGACTTGGCACTCCTAGAAATTTAGATCATTTCTTGCCAAAATTTAATTTTCCGCAGTTTGCGATTTTGCCAAGCAATTTAGTGCCCTCATGCAGGGACTGTAATATGGATGCTAAAGCTACTGCATTTGCCGTGGATGCCGAATCTCAAATAATTCAGCCATATACCGATAAAGACTGCTTTTTTACTGAACAATGGATATTTGCCAGTTTTAGACCAGGAAACGCGGAAAAACCTGGTGTTTTTGATTTTATAGTAAAGCCCCCTGTCCATTGGGAGGCTGTAGACAAGGCGAGAGCAACCAAACATTTTGTCGACTTCAATATCGGTGGAAGGTACAGGTCTATTGCGGGTAAGAATGCGATAACGATATTGGCGCAAATGGATCGCATGCGTGATAAAGGATTGTCTGAGCAAGATATTAGGGAAACGATCTTAGATGTGGGTGAGGCTACCGCTCCATTTGTGAATCATTGGAAGATAGGAATGTATCAAGCTCTCATCGCGCATTATTGCCCAAGGGGGAGAGTTGATGTGTCGTGTCTTATTGCTTGCCCACATTGTGATGATGGCTACACCAGTTGCCCGAACTGCCAAGGAGGTCGGGCGGGGGTTACTTGTCCTGATTGCGGCGGAGATGGTTGTTGGTACGATCCGGATGCTGAGAAGTCACGCGATTGCAACCGGTGCGAAGGTGAGGGTGGGGTCAACGCAGACGCCTGTAACTATTGTGATGGTCAGGGAACTGTTCTTTGTGATCCTTGCCAAGGTACAGGCCTTTTGTCCGAAGACGACTGCCTGACTTGCGGTGGGTCGGAAGAGGTCAGGTGTCGACAGTGTCATGGTTCCAGCGGAGCGAACGATGAGGAGGGCCATAGTCACTGTGACGAGTGTCATGACTCAGGGTGGGAAAGCTGTCCGGCATGCCAGTAGCTCTGCTGATTAAAGGAAGGGGCCGGTGAGCAAACACCCATCGGTTTCGTATCGGAATATTCCACCATCTATTGCGCGGAATTGAAGCTAATTTGCCGAACTAGCATCACGCGAAACTACATGACTTGGGCATGGTATGTTCATCAGCCCGATACGATCAGGTTGCTGAGGTCGCCGGGCGGTAAAAGATGGTCAAGCCGCTGAAAGGCTTGTCCTACATGGTGGCGACAGTTTTAATTCTCTAGAGCTTGTGTCTGAACTGTTGTTTTGGCCGCTTGCGACAGTTTTGCGCTTTCTCAGAGATTGGCTGCAGCCCCCTTTTTTCAGGTGGCTCTGCGACAGTTTTAATTCTCTAAAACCAAGGGGCTGTTTCGACAGCCCCTTTTTACGTTCCGTGAATGATCGTTCCCCCGCTCCGCGTGGGAATGCATCCCGTGACGCTCCGCGTCACCAATGCACAGGTGCCGGATTTTGCGCGCTGAAAGCAGGACGCGGAGCGTCCCGGGCGGCGTTCCCACGCGGAGCGTGGGAACGATCAACTTATCAGGGCGGCCGGATTCGCCTGGGCACTCAAGTCGGACGGGTGACCGGTCCAGATACCATCGAGCTGCTGTATCAGTGTCTGACCCTGGAAGGGGAACTGCTTGCTGGCTGGTCACGTGGCACGATTGGCGTTGATCACGCCGGGCGCACGACGTTGAGTTTTATATGGGGTTGGTTGTCGGGAGCAACAGGAGGCGGGGAATCGAGTTATATCGAGATCACGGCCTGACGATCTTGAAAGCACACAGAACCAAGGTGGGAGGGGGCTTGCCCCCGATGCAGTGGTTCAGCCAATTCATAGGTGACTGATACTCCGCCATCGGGGGCAAGCCCCCTCCCACAGTTTGATCTTCATTGGTTTTGAGAAAGGGGTAGGTCAGGTCCACCAGTAACGCACCAGGTGGAAGAAGATCGGCGCCGCAAAGCACACCGAGTCCAGCCTATCCAGCATGCCGCCGTGCCCTTCGATCATGTGTCCCCAGTCCTTCACCCCGCGATCGCGCTTGATCGCCGACATCACAATCCCACCGGCAAAGCCCAGCAAGTTGATCAGCAGCGCGATCAGGAATGACTGCCAGGGATTGAACGGTGTGGCCCACCACAGCGCCGCGCCAATCAGGGATGACAGCAGGATCCCGCCGACAAAACCTTCCACGGTTTTCGACGGCGAGAGGTTGGGCGCGATCTTGTGTTTGCCGAACAGCTTGCCGCACACGTACTGCAGCACGTCGGACAGTTGCACCACGATCACCAGGTAGGCGATCAGCAGCAGGTTACGGCCTTCATAGCCGGGGATGTCCAGCGTCAGCAGCGCCGGGACGAATGACACGCAGAACACTGCGATCATCAGGCCCCATTGCACCTTCGATGCGCGCTCCAGGAAGTGGGTACTGTCGCCGCCCAGGGAGGCGAGGATCGGCAGCAGCAGGAATACGTAGACCGGGATGAAGATCGAGAACAGTCCGTACCAATCGGCGTAGATCAGCACGTACTGCAGCGGCAGGGCCAGGTAGAACGCCGCTACCAGGGCCGGGTAGTCGCTGCGCCGGGTCGGCGTGAGGGTGAGGAATTCGCGCAGGGCGTAGAACGACACCGCGTAGAACAGCAGGATCACCGCGCCGGTGCCGAGCCAGAAGGCGATACCGATGACGACCACCATCACCCACCAGGCGTTGATGCGCGCGTTGAGGTTGTCGATCACCGCATTGGGGTTGCCACGGGTGCGCAGCTTGAGGATCAGGCCGATCAGCGAGGCGGTGACCAGGATCGCGCCGATCCCGCCGAATAACATCAGGGTTTGGCTATCCATCTCAGGAGTGCTCCGGGGCGAGGGCGAGCAGGGCGTCGCGGGTGCGGGCAAGGAACGCGGTTTTGTCTTCGCCTTCTTCCAATTGCAGGGGAGCGCCGAAGCTGGTTGTGCATAACAGCGGCAATGGCAGGACACGCCCCTTGGGCATCACGCGGTTGAGGTTGGCTATCCACACCGGGATCAACTCGGCCTGTGGGTAACTGTTTGCCAAGTGATACAAGCCGCTTTTGAACGGCAGCAGGCCGTCTTCCAGATTGCGCGTACCTTCAGGAAAGATGATCAGCGAGTCGCCACCTTCCAGCGCGGCGAGCATTGGTTGCAGCGGGTTATCCACAGGGTCCTTGCGCTCGCGATCAATCAGTACGCCGTTGAACACGCGGTTGATGATGTAGCGGCGCAGCGCGCTTTTATTCCAGTAGTCGCTGCCGGCCACAGGGCGGGTGAATTTGCGCAAGTTCTGCGGCAGCGACGCCCATACCAGCACGAAGTCGCCGTGGCTGCTGTGATTGGCGAAATAAATGCGTTGCACCGGCACCGGCGCGCAACCCAGCCACAGGCTGCGAGCGCCCGTGACGGTGCGGGCCATGGAGGTAATCAGTGTGGCGACCACGGGTTCGAACATGGGAACTCCTTATCCGGCGAAAGGTAGCCAAGGGCTGGCAAGTATTACGCCCAGGGTCAGCAGCACTTGCGCGCCAAGCAGCCAGGCCTGTTTGCGCAGCAATTTGAGCGCACCACGACGGCGTTCGGTCCAGGGTCTGCCGGCGCGCTCGGCCGATTGCAGGCCAAGGGTTTGCAGGGCTTGGTCAAGGTCGGCGGTGCGCTGGGTGTCGCGGGCCAGCAGGGCGAACAAATCGGCGTCGAACGCGACGCGCAGCGCCCAGTATTTCTGTAGAAGCCCCAGGATGATCATCCACAAGGCCAGCACCAGGCAGATCGTCGAAACGCTCGCCATCAGCAACTGGGCCAGACCGAACAGCACACCGACCACTGTCAGGCCTGTGGATAACTGGTCCAGCGAACGGCCACGCCGCAGCAGGCTGGCAACTACGTGCAGTTCCATGTCAGCGAGCATGGGGCAAACCCTCCAAAGCCAAGCGATGTGCAGGATGCAGGACCACACGGGTTCGTGCTGTACGAATAATAGCCAGCGCCTGATCGATCGTCGCCGCGCGCCCGCTGTGCAACAGCCAGGCAGCGATGGCCGTCGCACTGCGCGAGTAGCCCAGGGCGCAGCACACCAGCAGTGGCCCGTCCAAGCGCAAGCGTTCGATGGCCTGGGCGGCTTGCAGGCATTCGGCGGAGGTTGGCGCAATCAAGTCCAGAACCGGGATGCATTGATAACGGCGTCCCTGTGGATCAATCGGCAGTTCGGCACAGAGATCGACGATGGCCTTGAATGGCTGTTTCTCGCCGGCCGCTGGAATCCGGCCGAGCCAGACGTTATCCACAATCGGTTCAGGCTGTGGATGACCACGTGTCCACAGCCGCGAATTGATCCAGGCAGCCGCCAGGTAAGGCGCATACAGCCAACGCGCGGCTGAGGTCAGCTGGCCATCGCTGCGTTTCTGAAAGCCCTCGGCACCCAGCAGCCAGTAGTTGGTCGCGACCAAACCCAGCGATACTGCCGGCCACAGCAGCCATAACCCCCAACCGCCCAAGGCCAGCGCGAGCAGCATCAGCGCCAGCGCGCCAAGGGCGTAGCGCGCACCCAGCCAACCGCGTTTAGGGTCGCGTGTCAGTCGGGCATTGCGCAGAGGGTTGGGATGTTCCAGCGGCCAGAGCCACACGCACAACCAGCCGGCGAGGGCGCCTGTGGGTAAGTCGATAAAGTGATGTTGATAAGTGGTCAGTACGGAAATACCGATCAGTGCAAACCAGCCGTGCACTGCCCATCGCCAGAAACCCTGGGTATGCCGCTGGTACACCACCCACAGGATCACCAGCAGCGCGATATGCAGTGAAGGCGCCTGGTTGAAGGGTTTGTCGAAGCCCGCCAGCACCGCAAACAACCAGCCGAACACGCCATCCAGTTCCGGTCGTTCGAAGGTGAAGCGCAGCGGCCAGATCAGGAAGCAACTGACGGCAATCACCTGTGCCGTCAGCAGGCGCAGGGCATGTTGCCTGAGTTCGTGGCGGGTGCTCGGCAGCAACAGGGAGAAACCGTAGAGCAGGTCGATGGACCAATAAGGCACGATGGTCCAGGCCCAGAACGGCATGTGGGTTTCCCAGCCGAACACCAGCGTGCCCACATCGTTGCGTTGGGTGGTGACCCAGGTGGCGAGGCCGTAGGTGCTGAAAAACAGCGGTGCCAACAGCAGCAGCCAGAGAAGCGCTGGTTTGAATAAGCCGGGTTCGCGCATGCTCAGATCTTCTGCGCCAGGGACACGGTGAAAATGCCCCATTCATCCACACGCTGAGTGATCTTGCGAAAGCCCGCAGCCTCCACCAGTTGGTCCATTTCCGCCTGGCTGCGCCGACGCATCACCCAGGCCTGGCCCTGGCGGTGGCTGGTCAAGGCGCGGGCGATCAGTTCCAACTGCGGGTGCCACGGTTGGCCGGTGTAGACCAGATACCCGCCGGGCTCCACCGCTTCGGCGAGGCCCGCCAACGAACCGCCGACCATCGCGTTATCGGCAAACAACTCATATAACCCGGACACCACCGCCAACGTCGGCTTGGGCGCCAGCGCCGCCAGGCTCGCCCGGTCAAACGCATCGCCTTTGATGAACTGGGCAATGTCTCCCAGGCCTTTTTCACGGATCAGCGCACTGCCGTCGCGCACGTTGATGTCGCTGTAGTCGCGCAGCAGGATCGATTCCGGCAGCGGCGCTACACCCTGCAACGCTTCCAGGATGTAACGCCCGTGGCCGGCGGCGATATCGACGATGCGCACGTCGCGCTCGTCCGCCCGCAACCGGGCCATGGCCAGGCGCAGCAGCTCTTCGACATTCAGCTTGCGTTGACGAATACCGCGCCAGCCGATGGAGTTCAGGTAGTTGGTGTCGATCATCCGCCCCAGCGCGCCTTTGCCGGTGGGCGTGTTGCGGTACACATAATCCAGGGTGCTGCCGGAATCGAAGCCGGTGTCGAAGCCCAGTTTCACCCCGTCGGACAGGTTCTTGCCCAGGCCCATGCTGGCGCGCGTCATGCGCCAGTACAGATCGCGCAGGGAATTGCGCGGCAGCGGTGCGGCAAGCGCTTCGGATTCGGCGCAGGTGGCGCCCAGTTTGTCGGCGTCCAGCAGGCTGGCGCGGTCCAGCGGTTGCGTGAAGTTTTGCAGGATAAAGCGCCTGGCGCTGTTAACGGCCGTGGCGCGGTCACGTTCACCGAGGGTGTCGTGGAAGAAACCGGGCAGCACATGCAGCTCTTTTTTCAGGCTGCCCAGACGCTCGAAAAACTGCTGCTGGGGTTTGCGGTGCACCACGAAGTCGGAGCCGGAGATCAGCAATTGGGTCGGCACTTGAATGGCCTGGGCGTCGGCTACAACCCGGTCGGCCGCTTCGTACAGGCCCAGCAGCACGTTCACCGAAATGGCCTTGGTGATCAGTGGATCGCTGTCGTAGGACGCCACGCGCTGCGGGTCATGGCTGAGGAACTTGGCCTTGACGTAGCTGTTGACGAAAAAGTTGCCGCGAAACTTGCGCATCAGTGCCAGGCCCGGGCGGGCGAAAGGCACGTACAGCTTGACCTTGAAGGCAGGGGAGGCGAGTACCAGGGCGCGGATCCTGGGTGCGTAGTCATGCACCCAGGTGGCCGCGATCACCGCGCCGACGCTTTGGGCGACAACGGCGAGGTTTTCCTCGTCGATACCGTAGGCGGCGCCTATGTGGTCGCAGAAGGTTTGTACGTCGCGGGCGCTGGTGGCAAAGCTGGGGCTGTCACCGCGCTCGCCGGGGGATTGGCCGTGGCCACGGGCGTCCCAGGCGAAGAAGTCAAAGTCGGGCAGGCCCAGTTCGTCCACCAGGTGCGCGATTCGACCTGAGTGCTCATGACCGCGATGGAACAACACAATGGCCTTGCGCGGCCCGGCGTCTGCCGTAGCCGGCCAGTGCCGGTAAAAAAGCTCGACGCCATCATGGGTGCTGAAGGTGTGCTGTTGCTGTTCGCGCATCGCAAAAATCCTTATGCAATCGGTGAGGTTGCTGATTGTTCCTTGAGGCCGTGGCGCACCCGGTTGACCAGGGTGTAGGCCAGCAGGGCGGCGACCAGCCACATCACCGTCTCGACCCAGCCGGCGCCGAGCCAGCCCAGCGCCACGCCAGTGGCCAGCACGCCGAGTACGAACGCCCGGTCACTCTTGCCCATCGGCCCGTCATAGCGGCGCGATGCGCCCACCATCGGCCCCAATACGCCGGCGTATTCGCTGAACACCGCGAGCAACGTCACCAGCAGCACGGGCGCCAGGCTCACGCCGGGGATCAGCGCAAACGGCAGAATCAATGCGCTGTCGGCGATCACATCGCACAGTTCATTGAGGTAGGCGCCCAGACGTGACTGCTGGCTGAATTCCCGCGCGAGCATGCCGTCGATGGCGTTGAGGGCCATGCGCACGATCATCCACAGCGGGATCAGCGCAAACAGCCAGAGGTGCTGGGCGAAGCCGGCGATCAGCAGGCCCACCAGCACGGAAATGACGCCGGCCAGCACGGTAATCTGGTTGGCGGTGGTGCCGTTGTCATAGAGGCGTTGCACGAGGGGGCGCAGCAGGTTTTGAAAACGCGGCTTGAGCTGATAGATGGAGATCATGAGGGGTGATGCTTCCTTGTCCGTGGACCCGCGAAAAGCTGTTCTGGAGTGTGCCGATTAATTGCAGCGTGCACCAGTGATGTCGCGTGTTTATGGGGGTTTAGTCACGGTCTCGAGAAAGCGCAGATTCAAATGTGGGAGGGGGCTTGCCCCCGATAGCGGTGTGTCAGCCAACACCTGTTTTAACAGACCCATGGCCATCGGGGGCAAGCCTCCTCCCACAAGGATCGGCGGCGTGGCCAAAAGCGAACAAAAATTTCACGCCCTGTGTTATATCGTAACGAATTATGTACAAGCGGGCGTTGAGTGGATGCAAGTGGATCTAGAAGCTGACGGCGCTTCGGTTGAAGGCCTGCCGCGCTTTCAGCAAGGGGTGTTCCATGCCCGTCGATTGAGGCAAGCCGGCATCAGCCTGACGGCCGTGGCCGTCACCGGGTGGGTATTGGCGCTGTTTGTCGCGCTGTTTGCACCGGTATCGATCTGGCCGGTGGTGCTGATCAATTGCTCATCGGCGCTGTTGGTGCTGGTCGCCGGGCTGCAGTCGGCGTGGTGGGTCGCCGATTGGCGGGCCCAGGCGCTGGAAGAGCCGGCGGTTGATGCGCCGGTTACAGAAACCGGCCGCTACGCTCGCCTGGTTGAGCGCGTCAGCGATCAGATTGGCGCGCCGGTGTTGTGGTTGTGCGGTTGGTCATTGTTGGCGCTGATCAGCATCATCGAATTCTGGAACCTGACGCTACCCGCCGCAGCCGTCGGTCAGTCCGCCAGCATCGGCGCAGCGCTGGGGTTGGCGCTGGCGTTCGTTTTGCTGGTGTTCGAGCGGCGCCTGGCCCAGCAAACACCTGCGCAGTGGCCTGAAGCCTTAGCCTTGGCGCAGCTGTGCCGCGTGGCGATCGGTTGCCTGTTGGTCAGCTCGATTTGCCTGCTGTTCGCCGGTGCCGAGTCGGTGTGGCCGTTGCGCCTGGCAGTGCTGATCGGCCTGCTGCCCGCGCTGGTGGCGCTGGAGTTCCTGCTGCGCGGCGTGCTGTCGCTGTTCAGCCCGCGCCAGCCGCGCCTCGAACCGCGCCTTATCGCGCAGAGCTTTGTCGCCGGCCTGCTGCGCTGGCCACCGCAACCCTTGCTGGCGTTGCAGCATGAATTGCATAACCGCTTCGGCATCGACCTGCGCCAGATTTGGGCGTTTACCTACATGCGCCGCGCCTTCCTGCCGGTGTTGCTGGTGGTGCTCGCGGTAGGCTGGGCGCTGACGGGCGTGCATGAAGTGCCTTTGCAGGTCCGAGGAATCTATGAGCGTTTCGGCAAACCGGTAGAGGTGTTCGGCCCGGGCCTGCACGCCGGGTTGCCCTGGCCGCTGGGCCGCGTGTTGAATGTAGAGAACGGCGTGGTGCATGAGCTGGCGACCAGCGTCAGCGAAACGGCCGCACCTGAGTTGGCCAGCGCCGAAGGTCCGGCGCCGCTGATCGCCAACCGCCTGTGGGACGCCAGCCATGTGAATGATAAATCCCAGGTCATCGCTAGCAGCAGCGGTGACAAGCAGAGCTTCCAGATCGTCAATATGGACGTGCGGTTCGTCTATCGCATCGGCCTGACGGACCAGGCGGCGCTGGCCGCCACCTACCACAGCGCCGATGTCCCGACCCTGATTCGCAGCACCGCCAGCCGGATCCTGGTGCATGAGTTCGCCTCGCGCACCCTTGATGAATTACTCGGCGAACAACGCACCAGCCTGGCCGACGAGATCGGTCGCAGCGTGCAAGCGGACCTGAACGCACTCGACAGTGGCGTGGAAATTCTCGCCACCGTCGTTGAAGCGATCCACCCACCGGCCGGCGCCGCCAACGCCTACCACGGCGTGCAAGCCGCGCAGATCGGCGCGCAGGCATTGATCGCGCGCGAGCGCGGCGCGGCCAGCGAGCAGACCAACCAGGCGTTGCTGCAGGCCAGCACGGCCCGCGACCAGGCCCAGGCCAACGCCCGCGAAGTGAATGCCGGTGCCCAGGCGGCGAACCTGCGCTTTGTTGCCGAACAAAAGGCCTATGCCGCGGCGGGCCGAGCCTTCGTGCTGGAGCAGTACCTGAGCCAGCTCAGCCAGGGCCTGGCCCACGCCAAACTGCTTATTCTGGATCATCGCCTGGGCGCCGACAGCGCGCCGACGATCGATCTGCGTTCTTTTACCTTGCCGGCCGATCCCTCGGTGCCGCGTAAAGCCGTTCAATAAGGAGTCTGTCTGTTGAGCGCTCATTCCCACGATCACGGTCATCACCACGGCCATCACCACCATCACCATCACGGCGATGAGCAGGCGGCCGGACCTTTTCCCTGGCGACGCATGGCCTGGGCGGCAGTGCTTGTGCTGTTCGCCATCGCGGCGGCGAGCCTGGTGCAGGTGCGTTCCGGCGAGGCCACGGTGATTACCCGGTTCGGCAACCCGGTGCGGGTGCTGCTGCAGCCGGGCCTGGGCTGGCGCTGGCCGGCGCCGTTTGAAGCGGCGATTCCGGTGGACCTGCGCCTGCGTACCACCTCCAGCGGGTTGCAGGATGTGGGCACTCGCGATGGCTTGCGCATCATCGTGCAGGCCTACGTGGCGTGGCAGGTGCAGGGCGATACCGACAATGTGCAGCGCTTCATGCGTGCGGTGCAGAACCAGCCGGACGAAGCGGCGCGGCAGATCCGTACCTTCGTCGGCTCGGCGCTGGAGACCACGGCAGCCAGTTTTGACCTGTCCAGCCTGATCAACACCGACGCCAGCCAGGTACGCATCGCCGAGTTCGAAGCCCAACTGCGCCGGCAGATCGATCAGCAATTGCTCGCCACCTATGGCGTCCGCGTGGCCCAGGTCGGCATCGAGCGGCTGACCTTGCCGTCGGTGACGCTCACCGCCACGGTCGACCGCATGCGCGCCGAACGTGAAACCATCGCCACCGAGCGCACTGCCGTGGGCAAGCGCGAGGCGGCGCAGATCCGCTCGGCGGCCGAGCGTGATGCGCGGATCGTGCAAGCCGAGGCCACGGTCAAGGCCGCTGATATCGAAGCGCAATCGCGGGTCGAGGCGGCGCAGATCTACGGACGTGCCTACGCGGGCAACCCGCAGCTGTACAACCTGCTGCGCTCGCTGGATACCCTGGGTACGGTGGTGACGCCAAGCACCAGGATCATTCTGCGTACCGATGCCGCGCCGTTCCGCGCGTTGGTGGATGGCCCGAAGGATGTTCAGCCATGAGTGAGCGTGACAGCCCGGACAGCCCCTGGATCCAGGCCGGGCGCCTGACGTTCCTGGCGCTGTACGCAGTCACCGTATTGGCGGCGTTGGCCTGGGCGTTTTCCAATGTGCGCCAGATCGACCCGCAGAACCGCGCCATGGTGCTGCACTTCGGCGCCCTCGACCGCATTCAGAACGCCGGGTTGCTGCTGGCATGGCCGCAACCGTTCGAGCAGGTGGTGTTGCTGCCGGCGGCGGACCGGGTGATCGAGCGTCGGGTGGAGAACCTGTTGCGTTCGGATGCGGCGGTGCAGGCGGACCGCGTGGCCAGTTTCGCCACGCCCTTGAGCGATACGCTGGCCGGCTCCGGCTATCTGCTGACCGGTGATGCCGGGATCGTGCAACTGGATGTGCGAGCCTTCTACAAGGTCACCGAACCCTATGCCTTTGTATTGCAGGGCGAGCATGTGCTGCCCGCGCTGGACCGCCTGGTGACGCGCAGTGCGGTTGCCCTGGCGGCGGCGCGGGACCTGGACACTATCTTAGTGGCGCGCCCTGAATTGATCGGCACTGACAACGGCGCCGCCGAGCGCCGCGAACGGCTGCGCGGTGATTTGGTGCAAGGCATCAATCAGCGTCTGGCACAGTTGACCGCCAGCGGCTTGGGGTTGGGTATCGAAGTGACCCGGGTCGATGTGCAATCGAGCCTGCCGGGCCCGGCGGTGAACGCGTTCAACGCGGTACTCACGGCCAGCCAGCAAGCTGACAAAGCGGTGGCCAACGCGCACACCGATGCGCAAAAGCTCACCCAGACCGCCAACCAGGAGGCTGATCGCCAGGTGCAGGTCGCCCATGCCCAGGCCAGTGAACGTCTGGCCAATGCCCAGGCGCAGACCGCCACGGTCGCCGGCCTGGCGCAAGTGAAAGACCCGGGCTTGTTGCTGCGCCTGTACCGTGAACGCTTGCCGAAGATTCTCGGCCAGGCCGGCTCGGTGACCACGGTCGATCCCAAAGACGACGCCCGTTTGATCCTCCAGGGAGCCGAGCAATGAGCGCATCCATGCTGACCACGACTGAACAGCGCAGCGCCGCCCGGCAATTGACCCTGGCCATGCTGGCCCTGGGTTTATTGCTGCTGGGCCTGGTATGGCGCTGGCTGGCGGCGGACCAGAGCGGGGTCAGCCAGCTGTTGCTCGGTGTTGCCTCGCTGCTGGTGGCCGTGCCGGTCATGCGTTCGGCCTGGTACAGCCTGCGCTACCCGAGCCTGCATGGCATCACCGACCAATTGATCGCGCTGGCGATGATGGGCGCCTGGGCCACGGGCGATCTGCTGACCGCTGCCTTGCTGCCGATCATCATGATTTTCGGGCATGTACTTGAAGAGCGCAGCGTGATCGGCTCCCAGGAAGCGATCCATGCGCTGGGCAAGCTCACCCGCAGCCATGCACGCCGGGTGCAGGCTGACGGCAGCATTGTGGAAGTGGACAACGCCACGCTGAACAGCGGTGATGTGGTTGAAGTGCGCGCCGGCGACCGCGTGCCGGCCGATGGCGTGGTGCTGTCGGGCCAGGCCAGCCTGGACACCGCGCCGATTACCGGGGAGTCGGTGCCTCTGGAGGCCAGTGTGGGCGTACAGGTGTTCGGCGGGGCGATCAATCTCGACGGCCTGCTGCGCCTTGAAGTGACGCGCACGGGCAATGAGTCGACCCTGGGCAAGGTCATTGCGCTGATGCAGAACGCCGAGCGGGCCAAGCCGCCGATCACGCGGTTGCTGGAGCGCTATGCCGGTAGCTACATGGTGTTGGTACTGCTGCTGGCGGCGGTCACCTGGTTTGTCACCCACGACGCCCAGGCGATGCTGGCCGTGCTGGTGGCGGCGTGTCCGTGTGCATTGGTGTTGTCAGCGCCGGCGACCGCGATTGCCGGGATCGC
The DNA here is from genome assembly GCF_900005715.1 of Pseudomonas sp. 34 E 7. Lineage (NCBI taxonomy): Bacteria > Pseudomonadati > Pseudomonadota > Gammaproteobacteria > Pseudomonadales > Pseudomonadaceae > Pseudomonas > Pseudomonas sp. 34 E 7. Next base: position 20,762 of record NZ_CVTX01000145.1, on the reverse strand, counting down.
GGTCGCTGCACGCCATGGCATCCTGATTCGCAGCTCGGCGTTTCTGGAAGAGCTGGCGGACCTCACTTCGCTGGTCGTCGACAAGACCGGCACCCTGACCTTCGGCACTTTACGCTTGCAGTCCATCCAAACCGCTTCGACCGATCGCCAGGCGTTGCTCAACCTGGCGGCCAGCCTCGGTTCGGCCAGCAGCCATCCGGTCAGCCGTGCGCTGGCGGGGTTGGCGACGCAGGAGCAACTGTTGGCGCTGAGCGATATTCGCGAGCGCCAGGGGCTCGGCGTGGTTGCGCACACGGAACAGGGCGAAGCGGCGCTGGGCCGCCCCGAACTGTTCGAGCAACTGAATATCGTCACCACCTCGGTGCCTGAGCACGACGGCCCGATTGCCGGGCTGGCGCTGAACGGGCAATTCCTGGCTTGGCTGCTGCTGGCCGACAGCGTCAAACCGGAGGCGCGCCAGGCCCTGCAGGAGCTGCGCGAGCTGGGGCTGGGACGCCAACTGCTGCTCACCGGTGACCGCCAGAGCGTGGCCGACAGCCTCGCCGTGAGTGTGGGCATCAGTGAGGTCCAGGCCCAGGCGTTACCGGAAGACAAACTCAACCGGGTGCTGGGAGAGATCGGCAGCGGTTTCCGGCCGATGGTGGTGGGGGATGGGATCAACGACTCCCTTGCACTGAAAGCCGGCGTGGTCGGCGTAGCGATGGGCGCGGGCGGTGCCGATATCGCGCTGGCCTCGGCCGACGTGGTGCTGATCGGCAGCGACCTGCGCCGCCTCGGTACCTGTGTGCGTTTGAGCCGCCAATGCCGACGCACCTTGCAGGTCAACGTGATCATCGGCCTGGGCTGGACGCTGGCCATCGTGGTGTTCGCCGCCTTCGGCTGGCTGGGCGCCGCCGGAGCCATGATTGCCGCCGTGCTGCATAACCTCAGCACCTTGCTGGTACTCGGTAACGCCGGGCGCTTGCTGCGCTTTCAGGAGCCGTTGCTGAAGCTCGACGAATAATTTTTACAAATCTTTGTACAGGGCTGTAACGCGCAAAGGGCGCCTCACTCTAGTGGTGTGTCGAGACTGGGCAATCCGTCCAGACCGACACCATCACCTGAGGACTACACAATGAATATCAAACACGCCGTTTCCGGTGCTGCCCTGGCGATCGCTGCCGCTTCCCTGTTTGCCGGCGTCGCCACCCAGGTACAGGCCGCCGATGCTCCGGTTCATTGCTACGGCGTCACTTCCTGCAAAGGCATGAACGACTGCAAAACCGCTGAAAACGCCTGCAAAGGCCAGGCGGTCTGCAAGGGCCACGGCTTCAAGGCCATGACCCAGGCCGAATGCAACAAGGCCGGTGGCAAAGTCGGCGAGTAACCGACACGCGAGTGCGACCGCAGCGGACACCGCGCCGCTGCGGACACTTCCAGGAGCGCATGATGGTCAGTTCTTTCCCCTCCCTGGGTTACGGCCTGGGTTTACGCAACGAATACTATGAACAGATCCTGGCCCAATCCCCTGCGGTGGATTGGTTCGAAGTGATCTCCGAGAACTACATGGTGCAGGGCGGCAAAGCCTTGTACTACCTGGACGCGATAGCCGAGCGCTATCCCCTGGTGATGCACGGTGTGTCTCTGTCGATCGGTGGGCCCCATGTCATCGATACCGAATACCTCAAGCACATCCAGCAGCTTGCCGCGCGCATCCAGCCTGCGTGGATTTCCGATCACCTGTGCTGGAGCCGGGGCAGCGCCCACCAGTTGCATGATCTGCTGCCCCTGCCTTACACCGAGGAAAGCCTGTACCACGTGGCCAGTCGCGTGCGTCAGGTGCAAGACGTGCTGCAACGCCCGTTGGTGCTGGAAAACGTCTCCAGCTACGTACGCTCCAAGGCAGATGAATTTACCGAGTGGCAATTTCTCAATGCGTTGACGCACCTGACGGGATGCCAACTGCTGCTCGACGTGAACAATGTGTACGTCAGCTCGCGCAACCACGGGTTCGATGCCTGGGAGTTCATTCGCAACCTGCCGCCCGAGAGCATTCGCCAACTGCACCTGGCGGGTCATCTGGATTACGGCGACTACGTGGTCGATACCCATGATCACCCGGTGTGCGACCCGGTGTGGGCGCTCTATCAGCGCACCCTGGAACATCTGGGGCCGGTGTCGACGCTGCTGGAACGCGACGATCATTTTCCGCCATTCGAGGCGTTGCTGGCTGAATTGAGCAAGGCCCGGGAGCTGGGAGCCACTGCTTTGGCCAGGGGTGCGCTATGCGCCTGATCGATTGGCAACTGGCCTTCGAGGCGCATCTGTTGTCTGAAACGTCCACCGCCGCCAGTGGCTTTTCTGCCACCCTGCTCGGCGGCCCGACGCTGGATGTAGACACGGGCCTGGCGATTTATCACAACGCTTACCTGTCGCGCTTACAGGAAGTGTTACGTCATGATTTCGCCGCCATCCGCTACTGGCTGGGTGATGAAGAGTTTGCCGCATTGAGCCAGGCGTATGTTCGGCGCTACCCGCCGGACCATTACAGCCTGCGTTGGCTGGGTGAGCGCTTTGCAGTGTTTATTCTTGAGCATCTGGTGGCCGAACAAAGTATTCCCCTGGCCGAACTGGCGCAGTTGGAATGGGCGTTCACCCTGGCCTTTGACGCGCCTGGGGGCGAGCCGCTGACCCTCGACCATATGGCGCAACTGACGCCCGAGGACTGGCCGCACTTGCGCGTATCGCTGGCACCTTCAGTGCAACACGTGCTGTGCCGTTTCAATACAGTGGCGATCTGGCGGGCCAACAAGGATGAATCGGACTTTCCCGGCAGCCAGGCGCTGGACGTGGCACAGGTGTGCCTGGTGTGGCGTCACCGCAACCTGTGCCAGTACCGCAGCCTGGAACCGGATGAGGCCCGTGCCCTGGCAGGCATGACGACCACCGGCTGGAACTTTTCAGAACTGTGCATCGAGTTGACAGTCACTTATGGAGAGGGTGCGCCACTGCAAGCGGCCACGTGGTTGAAACAGTGGATCCAGGACGGGTTGCTCGAACGTCGGGCTTCATAGCAGGCAGTTATTTAATCGATAGCTTCCTACTTTATTTGGGATGGTCTACCCTCACTCCAGACGTCTGAAACAAGGGGGGGACTACTCATGCTCGCGCAACTTCCACCGGCCTTACAGAATCTTCAGCTACCGCTGCGTCTGCGACTCTGGGACGGCCATGAATTCAACCTGGGCCCGGAGCCCAGTGTGACCATTGTGGTGAAGGACCCTACGGTCGTCACACAGCTGACCCATCCCACGCTCGACTCACTGGGCGAAGCCTTCGTCGAGGGCAAGCTGGACCTGGAAGGCTCCATTGCCGAGGTGATCAGGGTATGTGACGAATTGAGTCACGCCTTGATCGACGACGACGACGGACCTCGCCCGGTGCGCTCGATCCACGACAAGGCAACCGACGCGGCGGCCATCTCCTACCACTACGACCTGTCCAATGAGTTCTACCAGCTATGGCTGGACCAGGACATGGCGTATTCCTGCGGTTATTTCGAAACCGGCAGCGAGTCCATCGACCAGGCCCAGCAAGACAAATTTCGCCACCTGTGCCGCAAATTGCGCTTGCAGCCGGGTGAGTATCTTCTCGATGTAGGCTGTGGCTGGGGCGGGCTGGCGCGGTTTGCGGCGCGGGAGTTCGGCGTCAAGGTGTTCGGGATTACCTTGAGCAAGGAACAACTGGCCCTGGCCAGAGAGCGGGTCAGGGCCGAAGGCCTTGAAGAGCAGGTCGACCTGCAGTTGCTCGACTATCGCGACCTGCCTCAGGATGGCCGTTTCGACAAGGTGGTGAGCGTGGGCATGTTTGAACATGTCGGCCACGCGAACCTGGCGCAATACTGCCGGATTCTGCACGGCGCCGTGCGCGAAGGCGGCCTGGTGATGAACCATGGCATTACCGCCAAGCATACCGACGGTCGTCCCGTGGGCCGTGGTGCCGGGGAGTTTATCGAGCGCTATGTATTCCCCAATGGCGAGCTGCCGCACCTGGCGATGATGACGGCGGAAATCAGCGAAGTCGGGTTGGAAGTGGTGGATGTCGAAAGTCTGCGCCTGCACTACGCCCGCACGCTGGACCACTGGAGCGAGCGCCTGGAGGACAACCTCGAAGCGGCGACGAAGATGGTGCCGGAGCACGCTTTGCGTATCTGGCGCCTGTACCTGGCCGGTTGCGCCTATGCGTTTGCGCGGGGCTGGATCAACCTGCACCAGATCCTGGCGGTGAAACCCCATGCCGATGGCAGCCATGAACTGCCGTGGACGCGGGAAGATATCTACCGCTGAATGTGGGAGGGGGGCTTTTTGTAGGAGCGAGCTTGCTCGCGAAAAACTCACAGGCACCGCGTTCATTCAGGAAGGACGCGTTATCGTTGACGTTTTTCGCGAGCAAGCTCGCTCCTACCGAGTGCCACCTGTGTGTTTAAAGGATGGGTGAGATCAAGCGCGCCACCCGCATGCCCAACTGCTGCAGGCGCCGGGTCTCGCGGCTTTCTTCCTGGCTGACTTCATGGGCCTGGGCGAAGTCGTCCAGCAGCATCTGCTCCACCTCTTTGGCGAAGGCTTCGTCGACCGTCAGCAACATCACTTCGAAATTCAGCCGGAACGAACGGTTGTCCATATTCGCACTGCCGATGGCGCTGATTTCGCTGTCTACCAGCACCACTTTTTGATGCAGGAACCCGGGGGTGTAGCGGAACACCCGCACGCCGGCGCGTACCGCTTCGATGGCATAGAGGCTGGAGGCGGCGTACACGATGCGGTGGTCGGGACGCGAGGGCAGCAGCACGCGCACATCCACGCCGCGCAGGACGGCCAGGCGCAGGGCGGCGAACACCGCTTCGTCGGGGATGAAATACGGGCTGGTGATCCACACGCGCTGGGTCGCGGCATGAATGGCCTCGACGAAAAACAGCGAGCAGGTTTCGTACGGGTCCGCCGGCCCGCTGGCGAGCAATTGACAGAGCACGCCGTCTTCCGGATAAGCGTCCGGCAGGATCAGCGGCGGCAATGCCCGCGCGGCCCAGAACCAGTCCTCGGCAAACGACTCCTGCAAGCACGCCACCACCGGGCCGGTGACCTGCACGTGGGTATCGCGCCACGGTGACAACGGCGGCTTTTTGCCGAGGTATTCATCGCCCACATTGTGCCCGCCGACAAACCCGGTGACGCCGTCCACTACCACGATTTTGCGATGGTTGCGAAAGTTGACCTGGAAGCGGTTCAGCCAGCCACTGCGGGTGGCGAAGGCCTTGACCTTCACCCCGGCGTCGCGCAGCGATTGTACGTAGCGATGGGGCAGGGCGTGGCTGCCGATACGGTCGTAGAGCACGTAGATGTCCACGCCTTCGGCCGCCTTGGCCGTGAGTAACCGGTGCAGTTGGCGGCCGAGGTCATCGTCGTGAATGATAAAAAACTGGAACAGTACGGCGGTTTTCGCGTTGCCGATGGCCTCGAAGATGGCGCTGAAGGTGGCGTCGCCATTGACCAGCAACTGCACCTGGTTATTGGCCAGGCAGGGCATGCGACCCAATTTGGGCATGGCGCGCAAGGACGCGTAGGCACTGGAGTTGCGTGCGGCCAGCGCTTCCTCGACCCACGGGCGCCAGTTCAGTTCGGCGATTGCCCGGTGCATTTCCTGGTTGGCCTGGCGACGCGCCTGGATGTAGGCATCGAAGGTGCTGCGCCCGAAAATCAGGTAGGGAATCAGCGTGAGATAGGGCATGAACATCAACGACAACGCCCAGGCAATCGAGCCTTGGGCGGTCCTGACGGTCAGTACCGCATGGACTGCGGCGAGGCTCCCGAAAAAATGCAGCGTGGCAATGAAGTAGGCGAGCAGGTGCGGGCCAAAAAAATCCATGAACGACATCACTCCGGGCAGTCCAGTGCGTAACAGACCATGTTCCACAGTGAATGTCGCTATTTTATTTGCCGTGCAACACTGGCGCCTTTGCGGCGTCTAACGCCCACCATTGCCCAGGAGTTACCCGATGAATGCTCGTCTGCTGTGTTTGTCCATGGTTGTTGGTTTGTCGCTGCCGTTGGCGGCGCAGGCGCAGATGTTGGCGCCGGGCTTGTGGGAATTGACCACCAGCAATATGAAAGTCGATAACCAGGACCTGCCGGACCTGTCGCTGATCCTCGGTCAGCTCAAGCAACAGATGACCCCCGAACAGCGCGCCATGCTGGAAAAACAAGGCATTACCATGGCCGGTAAAGGCGTGCAGGTGTGCCTGACGCCGGCTCAGGTCGCCTCCGATTCCATCCCCCTGACCGACCCGCAGTCGGGCTGTAAACAGCAAGTGACCGACAAGACCGGCAACCAGTGGAAATTCCGCTTCAGTTGCCCGAAAGCCCAGGGTGTGGGGGTGGCGACGTTCCAGAGCCAGAAAGAATTCACCACCACCGTCAACGGCACCTTCAATGCCACCGGCATCCAGCAAAAGGGCAGCCTGGACACTCACGCCCAGTGGCTGGGTAACGATTGCGGCACCGTCAAACCTCGCGCCTGACCCAGCCGGGCATTGCCAATCAACACCCGATTCCTGCTTCAGAACTCGTTTTGCAGGGCCTTGTAACCGCGCACCAGGTCGACATTGGTGCGCGCCACGTCTTCGGAAAACTCCGAGGCGCTGACACTCACCGGCGGGAATTGCGACAGGTCGGTAGTGGGCCCGATGCGGGTGGTGGAGGGGACATAGAAGGCTGCGGGCAGGTCGCGCCCGTCCACCACCGAGTTGTGCCGCACCACGCAGCCGTCGCCCACGGCGCAGTTGAACAGCACGCTGTTGAAGCCGATGAACACGCGGTCGCCGACGGTGCAGGGGCCATGCACGATGGAGCGGTGCGCAATCGAGGTGAACTCGCCGATGGTCACGGCGGCGCCGGACTTGGAGTGGATCACCACGCCGTCCTGAATATTGGAATTGGCACCGATGGTAATGGGGTCCATGGCGCCGCTGGCGTCGACCTCGTCGGCGCGGATCACGGCGTAGGGGCCCACAAACACGTTTTCGCCGATGATGACCTTGCCGCAGATGATCGCGGTTTTGTCGACATAGGCCGATTCGGCTATTACCGGCAGATCGCCGGAAGGGTTCTTGCGAATCATGGTTTGCCCAGCGCGGCGCACAAGGTGTTGAGGTTGTACTCGAACAGCCCGGTAAAGGTGCTGGCCGGGCCTTCTGCGGCCAGGGCATCGGAGTACAGCGTGCCGCCGATCTGCGCGCCGCTTTCGTCGGCAATTTGCTTGAGCAGGCGTGAGTCCTTGATGTTTTCCATGAACACGGCCTTGACCTTGTCCTTGCGGATCTGGGTGATCAACGCGGCCACTTCGGCGGCCGACGGTTCGCGCTCGGTGGACAGGCCTTGGGGCGCGAGGAACTGGATACCGTAGGCCTGGCCCAGGTAACCGAAGGCGTCATGGGAGGTGACGATACGGCGGTTACCCGCAGGCAGCGCGCCGAACCTGGCCTTGGCTTCGGCCAGCAGGCGGTAGATGTCTTTCAGGTAGGCCTGGCTGTTGCGCAGATAGTCCGCCTTGTTGGCAGGGTCGGCGGCCACCAGCGCCTTGGTGATGTTGTTGACGTAGATCTCGGCATTGGCCAGGTTGTGCCAGGCGTGCGGGTCGGGGATGGTCTCGCCGTCCTCGTCCATGGTGTGGGAGATCACGCCCTTGCTGGCGGTGACCACCGTGGCCCGGGTTTCGGTGCTGGTCACCAGGCGGTCCAACCAGGGCTCGAAGCCCAGGCCGTTCTTGATGATGAGCCTGGCCTTGAGCAGCGCCTTGGCGTCGTCCGGTGTGGGCTCATAGGTGTGGGCGTCGGCGTCCGGACCGACCATGTTGCTGATCTGGATGTGATCGCCACCAATCTGATGGGTGATGTCATCGAGGATACTGAAGCTGGTGACCACCTGGAGTTTGTCGGCGGCCTGGGCCATCGACAGCGGCAGCAGCAGGCTGAACAGCACGAGTAGAGCGCGCATCGGAAAACACCTCATTGGGATGACAGCAAGGGCGGGCGGCGCAGCAAGCCGTGCACCGGACCGAAGACCACGGACAGCAAATACCCGCCGCCCGCCACCAGCACGATGGCCGGGCCGCTGGGCAGTGAGTAATAGAACGACAACAGCAGACCCAGCCATACCGACAGGCATCCCAGCACTGCCGATACCGCGATCAACACCGGCAGGCGCCGGCTCCAGAAGCGTGAAGCGATGGCCGGCAGCATCATCAAACCCACCACCATCAAGGCGCCAATGGCCTGGAAACCGATCACCAGGTTCAGCACTACCAGGGTCAGGAACAGTCCGTGGGCGAGCGGGCCCAGGCGGCTGACGGTTTGCAGGAACAGCGGGTCGAGGGTATCGAGCAACAGCGGTTTGTAGATCAGCGCCATGGCAATCAGGCTGAAGCCGGTCACCCACAGCATGCCGGTGAGGGTGGTTTCATCCACGGCCAGCGCGGAGCCGAACAGCAGGTGCAGCAGGTCCAGGCGCTTGCCGGCGATGCCAAGAATCAACACGCCGGCGGCGAGGGAGATGGGGTAGATGGCGGCGAGGCTGGCGTCTTCGCGCAGGCCGGTGCGACGGGTGATCCACGCGGATAACCCCGCCATGCCCAGCCCGGCGCCGAGGCCGCCGAGGGTCAACGCGGGCAGGCTCAGCCCGGCGAACCAGAAGCCCAGGGCGGCGCCGGGCAGAATGCCGTGGGCCACCGCATCACCGATCAGGCTCATGCGCCGCAGGATCAAAAACACCCCCAGCGGCGCTGTGCTGCAGGCCAGCACCAGCCCGCCGATCAGCGCGCGGCGCATAAACACGAAGTCGACAAAGGGCATCCACAAATGGGCGGCAACCTGCATCAGGCCACCTGCAATTGCGGTTGTGGACGAATCAACTCTTTACTCGGGCCCAGCGCGCAGCCTGTGCTTTTGATGTGCAGCACGTCCGGTGTGTGGTGGCGCACTGACGCCAGGTCATGACAGACCACCATCAGCGTGCGGCCTTCTTCATGCCAGGCATGGATATGTTTCCAGCACATCGCCTGGCCTTCCTCATCGAGGGCGGCGTGGGGTTCGTCGAGCAGCAACACCGGCGAGTCGGTCAGGCTCATGCGGGCGAGCAAGGCGCGTTGCAGTTGCCCGCCGGACAGGGCCATTAACGGGCGTTGCTCCAGGCCGCTCAGGCACCAGTCTTCCAGCGCGGCGTGCAGGCGTTCGTTGCGTTGTGGTGACGTGAGCCGAGTGCCCCACAATCCTGCAGCGACCAGTTCCTGCAGGCTGATGGGGAACTGCCGGTCCAGGTATTGCTGCTGGGGCAGGAAGGCCAGGCCGCCGCGCCGTGGAACATCGACGCTGACCTTTCCTGCCAGCGGCTTGTGCAAGCCGGCGATGACCTTGAGCAGGCTGCTTTTGCCACAGCCATTGGGGCCGATGACGCCGGTGAGGCTGCCTTTTTCCAGGGTGAAATCCACGGCGGGGGTGAGCGGTTGGCCCGGAGCACCCCAGCGCAACGCAGTGCAGGTGATCATGTGGAAGGTCTCGTCCAGCGGCTTTCAGCCACGGCATCGTGCGCGTGCAGGCTTTCGGCGTGGACCACTTTGAGGTGAAAGGCCTTGACCGCATCCGAGCGCTTCAAGGCGAGGTTAAGGCGGCGGGCGGCGTCCTCGCAGAACATCAGGTTCTGCCCATTGGCCAGGGCGAAGGCTTGCTCATCGGCACGTTTGACTGCGGTTTGCACGGCGGTGCCGAGGGCGGCTTCGGCACTGTTGATCAGGTCGACAATTGGCAATTGCTCGCCCTGCAGGTGCACATGCAACTGCGCGCTGCTGCGTTGGCTGTGGGGGGTGGCGACAATGCCGTTGGCGCTGCCGAGCCAGGTCAACACGTCTGCATGCTGCAATGGCGTGTTGGCGAAATCGTCGAGAAATTGCTGTTGAATCAATTGCCTGGCGAGGGCGGCGGAGCATGGGCAGGTTGATGAGTAGGTCACGTCAATTTTTAGTTCCACGTGGAACATCTGGTTTTCCAGACGCGCCTCAATGCTGACCGGGTAGCGTTTCCAACCGTCCAAAGGGCTGACCAGAGCCGGGCGTTTCAACAGCAAGTTGGTGTGGATACGCAGGTAGGCGTTATTAGATAAATCTTCATGTGTGTCGAGAAAGCGCTGCAGTACATTACGCAGAAGTGCAGGCGTCAGCGGCTGCTGATCGAACATTTCCAGTGCCAGGTACAGGCGTGACATATGAATGCCACGGGCCGATCCATCGTCCAGGCTCACACCGGCATCGGCGGTGGCGAGCAGGCGTTGGCCATCAAACAGGACAGGCAAGGCCACGCCGCACATGCCCACCCAGTCGAGTGGCAAGGCTTGGCGTGAAGCCTGCGCGGCGATATCCGGCAGAGTCAGCGCATTCATAAGCAGGTCCATCGTTGGTAATAATTAGACATGTTATAGTATAACAATAACATTCACGATGAATTTTCTGCTCCAGCCTTTCTTCAGTCGCGTCGAGCAGGGACGCTCCCTTATTTGCGGTATCGGTCATGCACAGACGTCAGCTCCTCAACCTGCTGTTGCTCAGCCCCCTGTTCGCCTTGCCGCCGGGGGCTTACGCCACGCAGATCCGCAATGCGCGCCTGTGGCGTTCGGCCGATAAGCTACGGCTGGTCTTCGACCTCAGCGGCCCGGTGCACTACAAGACGTTTTCACTGACCGCCCCGGAACGCTTGATCATCGACCTGAGCGGCGCAGGGCTCAGTGGCGATTTCTCCCAGTTGGCGCTCAAGAACAGCGGAATTACCTCGATCCGCTCCGGGCATTTTGGCCAGAACGACACCCGCATCGTGCTGGACCTCGCCGCGCCGATGCAGCTCAACAGCTTCCTGTTACCGCCCCAGGAGGGCCAGGGCCACCGTCTGGTGCTCGACCTGACCCGCGCCACACAGGCGCCTCGTCAAATCGCCGCCGAACCTGCGCCCTTGATCGCGCCGGTGGATAAAACCCATCCCCGGCGCGACATCATTGTGGTGGTCGACCCGGGTCACGGCGGCAAGGACCCCGGCGCGATCGGCTCCAAGGGCCAGCGGGAAAAGGACGTGGTGCTGTCGATCGCTCAGTTGCTGGCCAAACGCTTGAAGCGCGAAAAGGGTTTTGACGTGAAGCTGGTGCGCAACGATGACTTTTTCGTGCCTTTGCGCAAGCGCGTGGACATCGCCCGTCAGCACAAAGCCGATATGTTCATCTCCGTGCATGCCGACGCCGCACCAAGGCTTACTGCTTCGGGGGCCTCGGTGTACGCGTTGTCCGAAGGCGGCGCCACCTCGGCGACCGCTCGCTTCATGGCGCAGCGCGAAAACGGCGCGGACCTGTTGGGCGCCACGACGTTACTCAACCTCAAGGACAAGGACCCGATGCTCGCGGGAGTAATCCTCGACATGTCGATGAACGCCACCATCGCCTCCAGCCTGCAACTGGGCAGCTCGGTGCTGGGTAGCCTGCAAAATATCACCAGCCTGCATCAGAAGCGGGTGGAGCAGGCCGGATTTGCGGTGCTCAAATCACCGGACGTGCCGTCGATCCTGGTCGAGACCGGCTTTATCTCCAACACCCAGGACGCCCAGCGGCTGGTAACGGCGCGCCATCAACAGGCGGTTGCCGATGGCCTGTTCGACGGTCTGAAAAAATACTTCGAGAAAAACCCACCGATGAACAGCTACATGGCGTGGGCGCAGGAACAGAAGAAAGGCCAGGTCTAGCAGCCGGTGATGCGGCTGCAGGTGAATGTGGCGCCGGCTCCGCCGGAACTGGAGAAGCGGTTGAGCGTGGTCCAGCCCACGCGCCGCGTGTAGCCGACCCACGCCTCACCGTCCGATGCCAACCCGGTGAAGAACGTCAGCTGCCCGTAGCGGCTGTTGGTTTGTGCCCAGAAGCGTTTGCCGATCACTTCGAAACCGCGCAAATACGTGGTGCTGCCGACGGTCGCCACGCTGTAGGCATTGCCCACCGGGTCAACGCAGGCCAGCAGGTTGGCGCTGCGCGTGCAGTGGGCCGACAGGCTTGGGGATTGAGCACAGGCAGGTCCCGCCGCTGCCAATAGCAGGATGTACCACAGGCGTTTCATCGGGTTTCTCTGGGGTTGGGAGGTGATCAAGCTTCGCGCCCTTCGTCACGCAGAGCAAGGAGGGTTGGCTTGTTTGTATTGTTATAATATAACATAAAACAAAGCCTGGCTTGACCGGGCAGCCTGATGAGAGCGACCTGATGCCCAATCGTCTACCCGTTACCGTGTTGTCCGGCTTTCTCGGCGCCGGTAAAAGCACCCTGCTCAACCACGTACTGCGCAACCGCGAACACCTGCGCGTGGCGGTGATCGTTAACGACATGAGCGAAATCAACCTCGACGGCAGCGAGGTCCAGCGCGACGTCACCCTCAATCGCGCCGAAGAAAAGCTGGTGGAGATGAGCAACGGCTGCATCTGCTGCACGTTGCGCGAAGACTTGCTCGAAGAAGTCGGCAAGCTCGCCAGGGAAGGCCGGTTCGATTACCTGCTGATCGAATCCACCGGCATTTCCGAACCCATGCCTGTGGCCGAAACCTTCACCTTTCGCGATGAAAACGGGCAAAGCCTGGCGGATATCGCGCGCCTGGACACCATGGTCACCGTGGTCGACGGCATGAATTTCCTGCTCGACTATCAAGCCGCGGAAAGCCTGGCCTCACGCGGGGAAACCCTGGGGGAAGAGGATGAGCGCTCGATCACCGACCTGTTGATCGAACAGATCGAGTTCGCCGACGTGATACTGATCAGCAAGATCGACCTGATCGGCAGCCACGAGCGCCTAGAGCTGATGGCGATCCTCGAACGGCTCAATGCCCAGGCACACATCATCCCGATGGTGATGGGGCAGGTGCCGCTGCACACCATCCTCAACACCGGGCGCTTTGATTTCGAACGGGCCGCCCAGGCCCCGGGCTGGTTGCAGGAATTGCGCGGCGAGCACGTGCCGGAAACCGAAGAGTACGGCATCGCTTCCACCGCTTATCGCGCGCGCCGCCCCTTCCACCCGCAGCGGTTTTTCGACTTCATCGACCGCCCCTGGGTGAACGGCAAGCTGTTGCGTTCCAAGGGTTTTTTCTGGCTGGCCAGCAAACACCAGGACGCCGGGAGTTGGTCCCAGGCCGGCGGTTTGATGCGCCATGGCTTTGCCGGGCGCTGGTGGCGCTTCGTGCCGAAAAGCCAGTGGCCGCAAGACGAAGAAAGTGTCGCGGCAATCATGGGCAACTGGCAGCCGAGCACTGGCGATTGCCGTCAGGAACTGGTGTTCATCGGGCAGAACATTGATTTTGCGCAGATGCGCGCCGAACTTGACCAGTGCCTGCTCACTGACGAAGAAATGGCCCTGGGCGTCGAAAGCTGGCGTCAGTGGGTCGATCCCTTTGGCCCCTGGTATGAGGAGGCAGCCGCCTGATGCTGGCCCCGGTTATTCCCCTGCGCCCCGTGATCCGCCAGACCTGCGGCGAAACCCCGCTGGCGCTCTCCGATATCCTCGAAGACGGCGTGAACCTGGCGCTGTGGCAGCGCCAATTGCCGCTGCATATCGCCGAGTTCGGTGCGTTGTTGGTGTCGCTCGATGAGCCGTTGGCCGAAGCATTGGTCATCGAGTTGAGCGACGAAGACACCGCGCCGAACTTGCAGGGCCTGGCGTCCGGTTGCCGTGATCTTGAAGGCTATGACGGCTTTATCGCCGATGTCTCCTGGCTGGTCAGCGCATTCGCCTGCCTGCTTGGCGCCAGGCGCATCGGCGTGCGTTTGCGCTTGCTGGACAAGGCGATGTGCCCGCGTTTCCATGTCGACCATGTGCCTGTGCGGCTGATCACTACCTACGCGGGCATTGGCAGCCAGTGGCTGCGTGAAGGCGTCATGGACCGCCGCCGCTTGAGCCAACCTGACGCAGAACCCGCCGAGCGCATCGAGCAGATTCACTGCGGTGAAGTGGCGCTGCTCAAGGGTACAAAATGGCACGGCAACGAAAATCATGGCCTGATTCACCGCTCGCCCGCCCTGACGGCGAATGAGCGTCGCTTGATTCTCACGCTGGATTGGCTCGCATAAACGCGTAGGATCAAACGCTCTACACGGTCTGAATAATGCCACCCATGCTGCAGAACATTCCCACCCACGTGATTGCCGGGCCCTTGGGCGCCGGCAAGACCAGCCTGATCAAACACCTGCTTGCCCAGCGTCCGGCCAACGAGCGCTGGGCGGTGTTGATCAACGAGTTCGGGCAGATCGGCCTGGACGCAGCCTTGCTCACGCAAGAAGAGGATGGCATTGCCCTGGGCGAGGTGGCGGGCGGCTGCCTGTGTTGTGTGAATGGTGCGCCGTTCCAGGTAGGCCTGGGTCGGTTGTTGCGCAAGGCCAGGCCGGATCGGCTGTTTATCGAGCCTTCGGGCCTGGGCCATCCGGCGCAGTTACTCAAACAACTGGGCCAGGCGCCATGGCAGGAGGTGCTGTCGGTTCAGCCCTGTGTGCTGGTGCTGGACGCTCAAGCCCTGGCAGCGGGCAAACCCTTGCCGCCGGCGCAGCAGGAGGCGCTGGCCAGTGCCGGCCTGCTGGTGTTGAACAAGGATGAGACGCTGGATGCGCGGCAGCGTCAGGCCATAGCGCAGCAATTACCCGGCAACGCGATTTATTGGACGCGTCAGTCACGGTTGCCCATCGAGCAACTGCCTGGTTTGAAGGCACAGGCGGGCGGGGTTGTGGATAACTTCGTGGTGCCCAAAGGCTTGGCGCACATGGAGGCGGTCTGGAGCGACGCCGCGCTGCCGATCTGCCTGAGTCAGGCCCAGGATGACGGCTGGAGTATCGGCTGGCGCTGGCACCCGAGCCAGCAATTTGATCCGCAGCGCTTGAAGCAGTGGCTGACAAGCCTGGAATTGCGTCGTGCCAAACTGGTTATCCACAGCCGTGAGGCCTGGGTATCCGCCAATGCTGTGGATAACAGCCCATTGGCCTGGCAGCTCAGCGAATGGCGCCGCGATTCGCGTATCGAACTGATCTTCAGCGTACCCCAGGACGTGGCGGCATTGCAGGCTGCCCTGGTGGCCTGCCGTTACTGACGGTTCTTGGTGGCGTGGTCCTGGCGCCACTGACTCAGTTCGATGACGTCGGCGCTGGGCAGCGGCTCCTTGGCTTCGAACGGGTAGGGCGCCAGTTCGATCTGCGCGCTGTGGGCGCCAAATTGAGTGATGGTGCCGCTGTGGCGAGTCTCGCCCGTGACGGTGAACTCGAAATTGTAGACGCGTGCCAGACGGCGCCGACCCTTGGCATCCTTCACCAGACCGATGCGTTTCAACGCCACTGCGCCGTCGAGCAGTTCGATGTCGAGCTTGGCGCAGTGCTGTTTGACCCGCTCCAGCGCCCGCTCGCGCAGGCCATGGTTGTGCCAGACCCACGCGGCGCCGGTCGCCAGCAGCATCAACACGAACATGTTTCCCAGGGTCAGCATTCCATGAACTCCAACAAAGTGAGCGCAGCTTAACTGTGTCGCCGGTCTGTCGTACAGGCTGCGTTTAGTCGCATACTGCGCGGCCAGAATTTCAATGGCTTTATGGAAATCTCCTGCATGAAACGTACACCCCATCTGCTTGCGATCCAGTCTCATGTGGTCTTTGGCCACGCCGGAAACAGCGCCGCCGTGTTCCCCATGCAGCGGGTCGGGGTGAATGTATGGCCGCTCAACACGGTGCAGTTCTCCAACCACACACAGTATGGCCACTGGGCGGGCGAAGTGCTGGCGCCGCAGCAAATTCCGGCACTGGTGGAAGGTATCGCGGCGATCGGCGAGCTGGGTAACTGCGATGCGGTGCTGTCCGGCTACCTGGGCAGCGCGGCTCAGGGACGCGCCATTCTGAGTGGCGTGGCGCGGATCAAAGCGCTCAATCCCAAGGCGATGTACTTGTGCGACCCGGTGATGGGCCATCCGGAAAAGGGCTGCAGCGTGCCCCAGGAAGTCAGTGATTTCCTGCTCAACGAGGCTGCGGCCATGGCGGATTTCCTGTGTCCTAACCAGCTGGAGCTGGACAGTTTTGCCGGGCGCAAGCCGCAATCGCTGTTCGATTGCCTGGCGATGGCCAAAGCCTTGCTGGCGCGCGGGCCGAAGGCGGTGCTGGTCAAGCATCTGGATTACCCGGGCAAGCTGCCGGACGGCTTCGAGATGTTGCTGGTGACGGCCGAGGGCAGTTGGCACTTGCGCAGGCCGCTCCTGGCCTTCCCGCGCCAGCCGGTGGGTGTGGGTGACCTGACGTCGGGGCTGTTCCTGGCGCGGGTGCTGTTGGGTGATAGCCTGGTGGCGGCGTTCGAGTTCACGGCGGCGGCGGTGCATGAGGTGCTGCTGGAGACCCAGGCCTGCGCCAGTTATGAACTGGAACTGGTGCGGGCGCAGGATCGAATCGCCCATCCCCGGGTACGCTTTGAGGCGATGCCGATCAGCCTGTGAATACATAGAACCCAATGTGGGGGGGCAAGCCCCAGCCTATGACTATCTTACTGATGCTCCACAATCCAAATGTGGGAGGGGGCTTGCCCCCGATGGCGGCCTCAGAGCCGACCAGGATGTTGGATTGGACCGAGTACATATCCGTTTCTGCGGTAACGGCTGCTAACGGTTCCGCTTTTACAGCGGCTCACTTTTGAAAAGCGCAAAAGTAAGCAAAACGCTCTTGCCCCACCACTCGGCACCTCGCTTAGGCTCGGTGTG